>AEPR01000536.1 GCA_000195205.2 Oxalobacteraceae bacterium IMCC9480
AAAACTGCCGCATCCTGTACGTCAATGCCGCATTCCTGGCGATGACCGGCTATACCGAAGCCGACCTCGAGGGACGCCATTCCTGGTTCCTGCAAATCGACGAGCGCGACCAGCCCGAGCGTGCCGTGCTGCTGGCGGCGATGCATGCCGCCCGGCCGGTGACGGTGGAGCTGCGTAACTACCGGATGAATGGCGTGTTGCGCTGGAATGAACTGTGCATCACGCCCTACTTCGACGACACCGGCAGCGCATGCCGTTTTGTCGGCATGATGACCGACATCACCGCACGCAAGCTTGCTGCGCAGTTGCTGGCGGCACAATCCTCCCACGACCTGCTGACGGGTCTGGCCAACGGTATCGGCCTGCAGCAGTACCTCGAGGCCGCACTGATCAATCCGCTCTACCGCGATACAGGCATGGCGATCGTCACGATTGCCATCGAGCAGCTTGCCGTGCTGTCCGATACGCTCAATGACGAGGCAATCGATACGCTGGCGCGGGTTGCCGCCGAACGCCTGCAAAGCTGCATCACGACCGGCGAAATCGTGGCGCGCACACGCAGCGACAGCTACACATTGGTCCTCCATACCGGCAAGCGCCTGGACACCGCCGCCCGTTGCCAGGGCATACAGCGCGCGCTCGGCCAGCCGATCCCGCTGCCGGCGCACGAGGTCTACCTGACCTGCTCGTTCGGCGTGGCGATGTTCCCCGAAGACCAATGCGATAGCGCAGCGCTGCTCAAATATGCCGGCATGGCGCTGACACAAGCGCGGCAAACCGGGCGCAATAATCAGGTGTTTTACTCGGCAAGCATGTCGCAGCAACTGCACGATCGCACTGTCATGGAATCCGCCCTGAGCAACGCCGTACGCAACCGGGAACTGTCCGTGCTGTACCAGCCGCAGGTCAACCTCGCCAGCGGCAAGGTCTCTGGTGCCGAGGCGCTGGTGCGCTGGCACCATCCCGACCTCGGCGATGTGCCACCGAACCAGTTCATTGCCCTGGCTGAAGAAACCGGGCTGATCAATGACATCGGGCTGTGGGTGCTGGAGCGGGCCTGCCTGGATCTGGCAGCGTGCAAAGTGACCGGCATGGCCAAGGTGCCGGTGGCCATCAATATCTCGCCGGTGCAGTTGCGCGATCCGCTGCTGGCCGATCAGATCACGGCACTGCTGGCGGCATCCGGCCTCGAGCCGGCCCTGCTGACGCTGGAAATCACCGAAGCCGCCGTGCTCGAAGATGCCGAACTGACCCGGACCACGCTGGGGCGTCTGCACCGGATGGGCATCGGGCTGGCGCTCGATGATTTCGGCACCGGCTTCTCGTCGCTGAGCTACCTGCGGCGCTTCCCGTTCAAGACCGTCAATATCGATCGCTCATTCATCCATGACCTGACCGGCAATCCCGATGATGCGGCCATCATCAAGGCCATCATTTCGATGGCACACACGCTGGGCATCGCCGTCGTCGCCGAGGGCGTCGAGACCGAAGCGCAATGCCATTTTTTGCGTGACAACATGTGCGACGAAATCCAGGGCCATCTGTTCTCGCCGGCGGTCAGCGCCGACGGCTTCAGTGCGCTGATGATGTCGGGCCTGTCGATGCCGGAGCACTTGCGTGCCCATCCGAAGCAGCTGCGCACGCTGCTGCTGGTCGATGATGAAGTCAACATGGTGTCATCGCTAAAACGCCTGCTGCGCCGCGACGATTACCGTATCCTGACCGCCAACAGCGGTGCCGAGGGGCTGGCCATCCTGGCCGCCCATCCGGTCGATGTGATCCTGTCGGACCAGCGCATGCCGGGCATGACAGGTGTCGAATTCCTGAGCATCGCCAAAACCCGTTTTCCACGCACCGTACGACTGGTACTGTCCGGCTACACCGAACTGCAATCGGTCACCGATGCCGTCAATGAAGGCGCGATCTACAAGTTCCTGACCAAGCCGTGGGACGATGACAAGCTGCGCGGCCATATCCAGGAAGCCTTCCACCGCAAGGAAATGGCCGACGACAACCGCCGGCTGGCGCGCGAGGTCTATGCCGTCAACCTCGGACTGGCCGCAGCGAACCGGCAGCAGCAGGAATTGCTCGGACTGCGGCAGGAGCAAATTACCCGCGACGCCAGCAGCCTGCACATCGTGCGCGAAGCGATGCAGCATGTGCCACTGCCGGTCATCGCGATCGATGACAGCGACATGATTGCCTTCATCAACGATGCCGCCGCGCGCCTGCTGCCGCAACGCGGCATGCTGCTCGGCGGCGACGCGCGCTACTTGCTGCCGGAGATCGTGCGCCACCTGACACCCCAATCCCAGCAACCGCCCCGGCCCCAACCGGTGGAGCTGGATGGCCAGCATTTTCTGCTCGGCACGCATTTGATGGGACAGGGTTCGTCCTCATCCGGATGGCTGGTGACGCTGACAGCAGACCCGCAACGGCTGCCGGCACCATGAGCGCCACCATCACGCTGGACGCCGCTTGCGCAGGCATGGTGCTCGGTGCCGCTGTCGCCGATGCGAGTGGCAATACCTTGCTGCCGCAAGGCGTCCTGCTGACCGAGGCATTGCTGGCCAGTCTGCACCGGCGCGGCATCGGGCGCGTGCAGATCGACGACGCATTGCCGGCCGGGCCGGTTGCCGGAAGGCCGGCACCTTCGCCGGCAGCGGTCACGGCGCGGATTGATTTCATTTTCCGGCACACCAGCGGTAGCGCCGGTGCCGGGCTGCGCGCGACCATGCTGGCACATGCGCTCAGGGATGCCCGATGACGGCACTGCGCCTCGAGGCGCTCATTGGCGATCCGCGCGACCTGCCCTCGCTGCCGGCTCTGGTGCTGGAACTGATGGCCACGCTGGAGCAGGCCAATATCAGCATCGGTCAATTGGCCGACAAGATCATGCTCGACCAGGCTTTGGCGGCGCGCACCCTGCGCCTGGCCAACTCGCCTTTTTATGGCATGACGGCGCGTGTCGTCACGATCGAACAAGCCATCACCATTCTGGGCATGAGCACCGTGCGCATGCTCGTGACCGCCGTCTCGATGACGACGGCGTTCGGCCGCGACGGCGACGCCGCCTTCGACGCCGACCGCTTCTGGCGGAAGGCGATCGCCACCGCAATCTGCGCAAAAAACCTGGCGCCCCTGTTCGACCGGATCCCCGCAACGGCCTTCGTCGCCGGCCTGCTGCATGGGATTGGCGAGCTGGTCATTGCGACCCGCTGCCCCGACGACCACGCGGCAATACTTGCCTACCGGACTGCGATGGATTGCCTGCAACGCGATGCCGAACTGGCCGTCCTTGGTTTTCAACAGAGCGCCGTCGGTGCCGCGCTGCTGCAGCACTGGCGCTTTCCGCCGGCCATCATCAGTGCCGTCGCCCACCAGGACAACCCGCCACCGGATGACGCCCTGGCTGTCACCGTGCACCTTGCCAACATCCTGGCCCATGCGCTCGATATCATCGGCGACATCGCCGAAGCGGTACCGCAAGTCAATGACGCCGCCTGGGCCCGGCTCTCCCTCGAACCGGCTGCGCTGTCTTTTTTACTCGACAACACCCGCCTTGAATACAACAGCATTTGCCAGGTACTCGCACCATGAACAGCACGACCAATTCGCTTCCCGCCGCAGACATCTCCGGCATCACCGGATATTTCAATGGTTCGCCGGTACCGGCTTTTGCCATTGACCGCCATCACGTCGTCATCAAGTGGAACAGCGCCTGCGAAAAAATGACAGGCGTGACGGCTGCCGAGATGATCGGCACCCGCAAGCACTGGACGCCTTTTTACGATGCGGCGCGCCCGCTGCTGGCGGACCTGATCGTCGATGCCGCCAGCGAAGCGACCGTCAACGCGCATTATTTTGGCAACGCACAGCCCTCGACACTGACGCCGTCGGCCTACGATGCCGTCGGCTTTTTCCCGCATCTGGCACACGGTCCCGCCTGGCTGCGTTTCTCGGCCTCGCCGCTCTTTGCCCAGGACGGCACGGTGGTTGGCGCGATGGAAATCCTGCAGGACGTGACCAAGCAAAAAGTCGCCGAGGAAGCGCTGCTCCGGATACAGGAAGATCTTGAATGCCAGGTGGTGCAGCGTACCGCCGAACTGCTGCGCCGTAATGCCGAATGACCGAAGCCTATGAGCGCCTGTCGTCGGTGCAGCAGCAACTGGTGCAGTCGGACAAGCTGGCCTCGATCGGACAACTGGCGGCCGGTGTCGCCCATGAAATCAACAATCCGATCGGCTATATCTTT
>AEPR01000535.1 GCA_000195205.2 Oxalobacteraceae bacterium IMCC9480
CGATGACGCCGATGATGTCGACGATCTTGCCGGAACTGAGCTTGATCGCGCTCATTGTCGAGACGACGTCGGTGACGGTCTGGCCGCCTTCGAGCGCGACCGACGAGGCGCTCTGCACCAGTTGATTCGCTCGCAGCGCGTTCTCGGCATTTTGCTTGACGGTCGATGCCAGTTGCTCCATTGCGCTGGAGGTTTCTTCCAGCGCGCTGGCTTGTGATTCGGTACGGGCCGACAAATCCGCCGTGCCGGTAGCGATTTCGCTGGACGACACGGTAATCTGACCGGCCGCGTCCCGCACCTGCGCAACTACTTTGCCGAGGCCGGCGCTGACGCCGTTGATGGCGTCGAGCAGTACGCCGATTTCATCGCTGCGGTCGACCACCACGCTCACCGTCAGGTCGCCGGTGGCAAGGCGCTGGGCGGCATCGGTGGCGCGTTGCAAGGGTTGCGTCACCATCTTGCGCACCAGCAGGAACAGCAGGCCAACCAGCACCAGCACGGCCAGCACGCCGAACAGGGCATAGCGGTTGCGCAGTTCGGTAATCTCTTTTGTGAATTCGCTGGTGTAGGAGCCGCCAGCGACCATCCAGTTCCAGCGTGGATAGATATCAAACGTGACGATTTTTTCGGCGGGTGTAGTCTCGCCCGCTGCGGCGTTCATCCACGGATAGCGGATCTCGCCTTTTTTCATGTCGAGCATGTCTTTGGCAAACAGACGCCCGGCACTGTCCTTGGTTTCCATCAGATTCTTGCCCTGCAAGGTCGGATGGACAATCAGCTTGCCGAGGTCGGCACCGGGTTTGGCATTGAGGACATAAAAATAACCGGTAGCACCAATCTTGATCGAACTGATTTTGTCTTTCAGCGTTTTCATGGGCTCGACGATGTTGACGCCGACGAATAACACGCCAATCACAGTGCCGGAAGCATCGCGGATCGGATCGTAGCTGGTGATGTAGTCCTTGCCGAACAAGGTGGCGATACCGGAATACGATTGGCCGGCCATCAGCAATGCATACGCAGGATGGGTGCGATCCAGCACTGTACCGATCGCACGATCACCGTTTTCTTTTTTGAGCGAGGTCGAGATACGCATGAAATCGCTGCCGCTCTTGACGAAGATGGTCGCCGGAACACCGCTGGTGGCGGTGAATTTGTCTGGGATCGTGAAATCCATGTTGAGGTCGGTTTCGCCATTGCGCAGTACCGGTGTCGGCTTGCCGTTCACATCGATATTGCGGCTGACGTCGAGCGAAAACGACGCAGGAAAATTACTGGCAAACAGCTTGCCGGCCCGCACCGCTTCATCGGTCACCGCATGGTCGAACATGTCGATCATGTCGATGACGGCCTTGGTCTGGACACCGATTTCGGCGGTGGCGCGCTGCTCGGTCAGTCGCGAATTGGCCGCGCCGATGGACCACGCATACAAGGCGAAGATCACCGCAGTGAGAATGAAGGTCGCGAAAGACAGCTTGATGCCGATGCCGAGCTTGCTGAAGGAGGTGCTTGATGCAGACATGAAGAACTCCTGAATATGGTTACCGGTAGCCGGAATTGCCGGCTCGGCATTATGCAAGACCTGTTGGTAACTGTCAGTCGAAATGTTGCTCTACATCAAAATAATATCGTACTGTTCCTGCTGATACACCGTCTCGACTTGCAGCGAAATCGGCTTGCCGATGAAGTCGCCCAGCATCGCCAGATGCTGCGATTCTTCTTCGAGGAACATGTCGACGACGATTTGCGAGGCCAGGATACGGAACTCGCGCGGGTTGAATTGCTTGGCTTCGCGCAGCAGTTCGCGCAGGATTTCATAGCAGATGGTCCGGGCGGTCTTGACCTGGCCGCGACCGCTGCAGGCCGGGCAGGTTTCGCACAGGATGCGCGCCAGCGATTCGCGGGTGCGCTTGCGCGTCATCTCGACCAGACCCAATGCTGAGAAGCCCGACACCGACATCTTGGTGCGATCGCGTGCCAGCGCCTTGTGCAATTCACTGAGCACGCTGGCGCGATGCTCGGCGTTTTCCATGTCAATGAAATCGAGGATGATGATGCCGCCCAGATTACGCAGACGCAGCTGGCGCGCGATCGCATGCGCGGCTTCGAGGTTGGTCTTGAAGATGGTGTCGTCGAAGTTGCGGCCATTGACGTAGCTGCCGGTATTGACGTCGATGGTGGTCATCGCTTCGGTCTGGTCGACGATCAGGTAGCCGCCGGATTTCAGGTCGACGCGCCGGCCCAGCGCACGCTGGATTTCTTCTTCGACGCCGTACAAATCGAATAGCGGCCGCTCGCCGGTGTAGTGACTCAGGCGGGTCAGTACCGATGGCGTGTAGCTGGTACCGAACTGCTGCAGCATCAAAAAGTTTTCGCGCGAATCGACCTGGATGGTTGACGTGTCGTCGCCGACGAAGTCGCGCAGCACCCGTTGCGCCAGGCTCAGATCCTGATGCAGCAGCGAGGTTGGCGGCTTGCTTTTGGCACTGGCGGCGATGGTCGACCAGGTCTTGCGCAGGTAATCGATATCCATCTGCAGGTCTGCCTCGGACGCATCCTCGGCCATCGTGCGGATAATGAAGCCGCCTTTTTCTTCGGGCGGCAATAGCTTCTGCACTTTGCCGCGCAGCGCTTCGCGTTCGGATTCTTTTTCAATGCGCTGCGAAATCCCGATATGCGAATCCTGCGGCAGGTAAACCAGCATGCGGCCGGCAATCGAAATCTGCGTCGACAGGCGCGCGCCCTTGGTGCCGATCGGGTCCTTGATCACCTGGACCGTGATGGCCATGCCATCGAACAGCAGTTTTTCGATCGGCAGCGCCGGCGTGGCCGGACCATCGTGACTGCGCGCTTCCCAGATGTCGGCCACATGCAGGAAGGCCGCGCGCTCCAGGCCGATGTCGATGAAGGCCGATTGCATTCCGGGCAGGACTCGCGCCACCTTGCCCAGATAAATGTTGCCGGCCATGCCGCGCGAGAGCGTGCGTTCGATGTGCAGTTCCTGCACCGCGCCTTGCAGGATCAGCGCGACACGGGTTTCCTGCGGGGTGATGTTGATCAGTATGTCTTCGTTCATGGCAATCGCAATCCGGCTTGTCTGAGGAGTTGTGCAGTATCGAAAAGCGGCAAGCCCATGATGCCGGAGTAACTGCCCGCCACATGCGCAATGAAGCTCGCCGCGTAGCCCTGAATGCCGTAGCCGCCGGCCTTGTCGTAGGGTTCCGTCCCGGCACAGTATGCCCGTATTGTTTCTTCCGGCAAAGTGGCGAAGGTGACATCGGAACACTGCGTGATTTGCCAGATCGCATCGCCATGGCGCAGTGCCACGCTGGTCAGGACCTGATGCGTGCGACCCGACAAGCGATGCAGCATCGCACTGGCCTCGGCCGGGTTGGCCGGTTTGCCGAGGATGTCCTGATCCAGCACCACGGTGGTGTCGGCACTGAGCACGGGGCGCATGGGCAAATGGCGCGCGACGACCGTTTGCATCGCGGCATCGGCTTTTTCACGCGTGACGCGATGGACATAATCGGCGGCAGCTTCGCCGGGCAAGACCAGTTCGGTGACATCGGCAACGCGTCCGCCCTGGTCGCGCAATAGCAGCAGTTCAAAATCGACACCGATCTGGCGCAGCAGTTCGCGCCGGCGCGGGCTTTTCGAGGCAAGGTAGATTTTTTGATCGTTGGGGCGCATGCCGTTCAGACCCTGTGATACGGATGGTTTTGCGTGATCGACCAGGCCCGGTACAGCTGCTCGGCCAGCACCACGCGCACCATGCCGTGTGGCAGTGTCAGGCTGGAAATGCGCAACAGCATGTCGGCATTGGCCTTGAAGTGCGGATCGAGTCCGTCGGCACCGCCGATGATGAAGGCGACATCGCGTCCATCCTGTTGCCAGCTGGTCAGCTGCTGCGAGAGTTGTACGGAAGTGAGGTCGCGCCCGTGTTCATCGAGCGCAATGATGCGTGTGCCTTTCGGCAGCACGGCTTCGATGCGGGTACGTTCGAGTGCCATCGCGGTCTCGGCGGTCTTGCTGCCGGAGCGCTCGACCGGTTTGATTTCCTTCAGATGCAACCGGCATTCCGGCGGCATGCGCTTGGCATACTCGCCGAAACCGGTTTCTATCCACGCGGGCATTTTGTGCCCGACCGCCGCGATGATCAGTTGCATCGCGCGCCGCCCTTATTCGGCAGCTTTTGGTTTGGCAGGTGCGCGTGCGCGTTTGACCGGAATGCCGCGCTCGGCGACGATTTTCTTTTCCTTGATGATGCGGTCTTTCTTGACCGCAGCCGCTGCCGTGGCGCTCTTGGTGACCGCGATCTTGATGGTCTTGCCGACTGGCTTCTTGGCAGCAGGCACCTTCTTGGCGCGCACTGATCCGTCTTCGGCTTTGGCGGCCGGCTTGCGGGTGGCTTTTTTCGGCGCGTCGTCGAGGGTGGTCTGGCTGGCGGTCAGATGACGGCCGGCTTTCTTCGGTGCTTCGTCTTCCGGCTCCGACGCAGTGCGCTTCGAGATACGGACGGCCGAGCCGAACTTGACTTCCTTCTCGCCCCAGATTTCTTCCAGGCGGTAGTAGGCACGGATCGCCGGCTGCATGATGTGGACGATCATGTCGCCCAGATCGACCAGTACCCATTCGCCGGTGGTCTCGCCTTCGACGCTGAGGATGGTGCCGCCGTTGTCCTTGACCTTGTCGCGCACCGAGGCAGCCAGTGCCTTGGTCTGACGGTTCGAGGTGCCCGACGCGACCACGATACGGTCGAACAGGCTGGTCAGATGGACTGTGTCGAAGACCTTGATTTCTTGGGCCTTGACGTCTTCCAGAGCATCGATGACGAGGGCTTGCAATTGTTTGATATCCATTTAGCTTTTATAGAGATGATGTTGTTGAATGTAGTCCAGCACCGCGTGCGGGACCAGCGTGTCGGGTTGCTTCCCCTGACGCAGGGCGGCACGAATTTCAGTAGCGGAAATA
>AEPR01000534.1 GCA_000195205.2 Oxalobacteraceae bacterium IMCC9480
ACGATGACCCTGTGCCCACCCTACGGCCAGTACTGGATACCAACCCGGCTAGCGCCGCGTCGGACTGTAGTCCGGAAAAAACTCGCGCAGCAGAAATTGCTGCAGCCCGGCCTGATCTGCCGGTTTGGCGCTGAGCGTGATGGTCTTGCCGAGACGGCGCGAATCCCACGTGAAATCTTCCTGCGTGTGCTCGCGGATGATCTCGATCATCTTTTTGACTACGGCGATGCGCACGTCTTCTTCGCTGCCCTGTTCGACATTGAGAATCTGGCTCCAGTTACGGCTGGCTTCTTTTTTCCAGCCGCGGAACAGGAACTCGGCATTGTGCGCGCCGACACTGCGCAACTGGAACAGGCCGCCGCCACTTTCTTTTTCAATTCCGGCTGCCTTCATGCTGGTCGCAATGTTAGCCAGTGCGGCCTGGCGACCGCGTTCGTTATCCTGCTGCTCGGGCGTGCCGCGCGCGGCCTGGGTCTGGCGCTCCTGCGATTCCGCCTCGGCCCGCTGCTGCTGACGCGCTGCCAGTCGGCTTGAAAAATCATCGGCCGGATCGGGCTCCGGCGGCGGCACGGCGCGTTTCAGTGGCTGGAGCGTGATCGCGGGTTCGGGTGCCGCACGTGGCTTGCTCGGACGTGCTGCGGCTTGCCGCTGCGGTGCTGGCGG
>AEPR01000533.1 GCA_000195205.2 Oxalobacteraceae bacterium IMCC9480
CCGCCGCGATGTTTCCAATCAAGCCAGCGATACCACCTTGCTTGTTTAATTGATCCTGAATGGCGGCTTTGCCGACAGCACGAATGACTGAACGTAACTGGATCCCCGGCATTTCATCCTTCAGAGAACGACGTGCCATCACATTAAAATCAGCGACTAAGGCGGCAGGTATCAGCTGATCCCCAAAAGCGATTTTATTGATCGACATAGCATCCCGGTCGGGATAAATCACGGGATAGGCAAATGATGCAGTAATGATTCCCCGGGCAGTTGGTATCGGAAGGGTAATTTTTTTTGATTGCCGCGCAGGTGCATTACCGGTTTCAACGATGAACAGAACATCCGTCATTGTTTTTTTACGGTTGTAACTGGACCGTTTGTCTAATCCGGCCAGACCTTCTTCCAGCAGTGGCAGGCCGGGCCTTAATTCAATCGCCTGCCGGTAGCCGGGTGCAGCCAGGCCGGACTCGTTCAATGCTTCATAGACGAAGCCTGCCAGATAATGACTCAAGGCGTTCTGATAGCCATTTTTTAGTGCCAATACATCCGGGTCGTTCAAGGTTTCAATTGGATATCCATCAAGTTCCTTGGTACTTGAAGTGACACCCTTCTCCTTTGCTGCCTTTTCAGCTTCAAAAGTCTCTTTCGCCCGGAACTGTGAAATCGTGGCCTCACGTTCGTGCGTCCGTTTAATATCGACGCGAGCGGTATCGAGATCGTTCAGTGCGATGTTATTCATTGCCATTCGGGTAGTCAGCATTACTTTTTCATAATCCTGACCTTCATAGGTGCGTGATTTATCTCCTATAATCGTCGCACCAATGTTACCCAGTAGTTTATTCGGCTCGGATTTCGCTGTCGCCTCCCAGATATTGACGCGACTATCAGCAATCGCAAAAGCAGCCTGGCTATCTTTGTACTGGTTAGCCAAATGTAATAACTCAGCCTTTTCAAGATTCAAAAGAAAATCCTGTTTATCACCGCTTTGTATTTTTGCATCAATCTGTGCGATTGCCATCCCGACATTTCCCTGCGCAGCAGAGGTAAGAGAGGCACTCACGTTGGCATCATGGGTTGGCGTCAGTGCACATCCGCTTATTGATAGAAAAATAAGCAGGGAAAGATATTTTATTTGCATTTTTTTACCGGGGAAAAATATTTTAGTAAGTTGAAATCAATAAGATCATAAATTTTATTTTTAGACTGATACCCTGTAATAATTTTTTATTTATGCAGTGCAGCTAAAAACTCTCAAATCCAATTCCAGATAAATTTTTTATTTTATAAATAGTCGCCACTCTTAGATATGAATAAGCAGTAAAAGTAAGCCAATGTAAATTCACGTCATGAAGTCGTTCTGACTTCGTGATAAAATTTTATCCTTAACTTATTAGAATTTATCGGCACCAGTAACAGAGTTAATATATTCAAGATGATGGCAAGAGAATCCAATTCCCCTTGAATAATTCCTTAAAAGCAACATGGATTATAAGGTAAATTACCAACTGGCAATGCTCCTTTATAACTTACTTTCGGCATTTATCAAACGCTCACCAGAAGTAGCCAGCACTCACGCAAGATCACCATATTTCTTTATGGCAATAACTATTCAAGTTTTTGGGTGGAATAAGTCCAGGCGGAAAGTAAATGGCAGATCGCCCTTGCATGCGCCATGTCAATGAATGGTCCGGCAGTGGCGTTATGATCGATACCGAGCCCGGCCTGCAAGCTTGTCGGCATTGCTGATTGAATCCATTTGCCCCCGCTGGATGTTGACGATGGCTACCATTGCGCCGCAAGGCTCCGCTCCCGACACACGCATTGACTCCGGCACCGCCGCCATCGACGTGCTGTCGCGCTTCGTGTCTGCCATCGAATACACGCCGCTGGTTGCCATCCAGAGCATCAGCCGCGACGGCATCGTGCGACTCTGGAATGCCACCAGCGCCGGCATCTATGGCATCGTGGCGCGGGACGCGATCGGCAAGCCGCTGAACCAGTTGCTGCAGCACGTGGACAAAGAAGCCGAGTTCGCCACGATGGTCGAGCACATCTGGCAAACCGGCCAGCCGGTGCTACCGCGTGACTGGCAGGTGCGCACGGTCACGGGTCACGAACTGTGGGTGTATTCAACGATGTTCCCGGTCTTTCGCCAGAATGCCGTGCACCAGATTTTTTGCATGGATATCGACATCAGCGTGCGCAAGCGTGAGGAACAGGCGCTGCTGACGGTGGGGGCCAATTTCCGCACGCTATTCGACAACTCGAGCGATGCCATCATGCTGCTCGAAGACAACCACTTCCTGGATGTCAATCCGGCCGCCCTGGCACTGTTTGGCTATGCCAGCAAGACCGACATGGTCGGTCGGGCCAGCGCCGAGATTTCTCCGCCGCAGCAACCGGACGGCCTGGCCTCCGCAGACAAGTCGCGCCAGATGCAGGACCTGGTGCAGCAAAAAGGCAATCATCGCTATGACTGGCAATACCTGAGCAACCAGGGCAAACCCTTCTGGACCGAGGTACTGAGCACCGACATCCCGGCCGCTGGCCAGCGCCTTCAGTACGTTGTTGTGCGTGACATTTCGACCCGCAAGGCGGCCGAGATGTCGCTGCACCTGGCCGCCCGGGTCTTCGAAAACAGCCAGGAAGGCATCATGATCGCCGACGAGCACCGGCGCGTCATATCGATCAACCGGGCGCTCACCGATATCACCGGCTACACCGCCGACGAAGTGATCGGCAATCCGCCGCAAATCCTGTGCTCGGGAACACACGACAAAGCCCTGTTCCAGGCGATTCTCGAAAGCGTGCTCAAGCACGATCACTGGCAAGGGGAGCTGTGGGGACGCCATCGTGATGGCCGCGGCTATCCACTCTGGCTATCGGTGACCGCAGTGCGTGACAGCCACCATGCCGTGCTCAATTACATCGGCATCGTCACCGATATCTCCGACCGCAAGGCTTCGGAAGAACAGATGCGCCACCTGGCCGAGCACGATTTCCTGACCGGCTTGCCGAACCGGGTCCTGCTACTGGACCGGCTGCAGCAGGCCATCGCGGTGGCCGAGCGCAGTCGCACCCGACTGGCCGTGCTGTTCCTCGATCTGGATCGCTTCAAGAACATCAATGATTCGTTCGGCCATCACGTTGGCGACAAGCTGCTGCAAACGGTGGCGGAACGCCTCAAGAAATGCGTACGCGGCATCGACACCGTCAGTCGCCTCGGCGGTGATGAATTCGTCATCATGCTGGTCGACACCGGCAGCGGCGAACCGATCGCGCATGTCGCCGGGAAAATCCTGCAAGCCATCGGTACGCCGTACTCGATCGAAGGATGCGAATTCAGCGTCACCACCTGCATCGGCGTGAGCACCTATCCGGCCGACGGTACCGATATGGACGTCCTGATCAAAAGCGCCGATACCGCGATGTACCACGCCAAAAGCAAGGGCAGCAATCGCTACCAGTTTTTTAATAACGACATGAACACGCGCGTCGTCGAGCGCATCGTGCTGGAACACAGCTTGCGCAGTGCCCTGAAGAGTAGCGAGTTCATCCTCGAATACCAGCCGCAAATCCACATCGCCAGCAACCGGCTGATCGGTGCCGAAGCACTGATCCGCTGGCGCCATCCGACCCTCGGCCGCATGATGCCGGACCGTTTCATCACGGTTGCCGAAGAATGCGGATTAATCGTGCCGATCGGCGACTGGGCCCTGCGCCAGGCCTGCCTGCAAGCCCGCGCCTGGCAAGACCAGGGACTGGAACTGGTGATGGCGGTTAATTTGTCAGTCGCGCAGTTTCACCAGCAAAACCTGGTACGCAGTGTCACCGATGCCTTGCAGGCCGCGCGGCTGGAGCCGCAATGGCTGCAACTCGAAATCACCGAAAGCATCATGATGGAAGAAGCCAAGGGTGCCATCGACATGCTGCGCTCACTGCGCGATCTCGGTATCCGGCTGGCCATCGATGATTTCGGCACCGGCTTTTCCAGCCTCAGTTATCTCAAGCGCATCCCGATTGACAAGCTCAAGATCGACCAGTCCTTCGTACGCGACATCACGCTCGATCCGGAAGACGCCGCCATCATCAACGCCATCATCGTCATGGCCAAGAGCCTGAACCTGACCGTGATTGCCGAAGGGGTCGAAACCCTGGAACAGTTCCGCTTTCTTGAAGCCCATGGCTGCGACGAATACCAGGGATTTTTAGCCAGCAAGGTGCTCAGCGTGGCCGATTTTTCAGCGCGCTACGTACCCTCGGCAACGGCCTGATCCGCCACCGCTTCAAGGCGTTTTCAGGCGCAATAACGCATCGCGGCGCTGGTCTTCGCTGTTGGCATAGTCGATCCGGCCGGCGACGATGCGGCCTATCCACAGCATGTTGAGTGTGATGGCGTCATGGTCGGCGGGCGAATACGGCTTGCTGTAACTGGTGATGACGCCCTGGTAGCGGCTGTCCAGGTTTTCCAGTGCGGCACGGATCTGGCTACCGTCACCAGAGTTGGCCTGGCGTATCGCGCGGTACAGCAGATGCATGCCGTCGTAGCCCTGCGCGGCACTCATCGGCGAGGCGATTTTTTCGGTCTTGAACATGCGCCGGTACGCCAGCAGAAACCCGTTCTTGGTAGTCGATCCCAGGTCTTGAATAAAGGTTTGTGGCATCAGCACGCCCTCGCCTGCCGGACCCGCCGCATCCATGAAATTACGACTGGCAAAGGTCCAGCTGCCCAGCATCGGCACGCCCCACCCGGCGGCTGTCTTGTTGCGCGCAATCACCGCCAGTTCCGGTCCGATACCCCAGACCACCAGCGCCTGTGCACCGCTTTGCATCGCCCGCGACACCTGTGGGCGCATGTCCGTGTCGCCGACCTTGAAGCGCTCGTCGGACGATAAAGTGATTCCGCCTGCACGACATTCTTCGCGGAACGCCAGCGCTCCGGCATCGCCATACGGCGTGGCATCTGCGAGGAAGGAGACGGCGCGGATCTTGCGGCGCTTGAGCTCGAGCACCAGCGCGCGCGCCTCCAGATCCAGTGTTGGCGAGATGCGGAAGATGTAATTTTCGGGGGCCTGCGGCGGTGCGAATTTGCGGGTCAAGGTGGTGCCGGTCGAGACCGCCACCAGCAGCGGCAAGCGCGCCTTCTGGTAAGCATCGATCGATGCCAGTCCCACGCCGGTATTGACGATGCCGATCACGGCGGTGACTTTTTCGCGGACGAATTCGTCGGCAATTTTTGCCCCCAGCGGCACCGAGGCCTGATCATCGCGTTCGACCAGTTCGAACTGCTGGCCACGGATGCCGCCGATCTGGTTGATCTCGTCGATGGCCAGCCGCACACCATTGCGCATGCTCTCGCCGAGTGCACTGGAGCCGCCCGAGAACGGTCCCGACAAACCGATCCGTATCGTTGGAGCAGGCCCGATTCCGGCCTGCACCGGTGCCATCCACACTAAGGCCAGGACCTGAAACGCTGCACCAAAAAACCATCTCATGAGGATCTCTGTTGTCGTTATCGATGCCCGCCAGTGTAAGCAATAGTCACCCGTTCCGGAGGTAAAAAGAGCGTCGATCCCACCGGATATAGCGCCAGATCAACATCCCTGGCGCGGTTCAAGTAGCGGTGTGCGGGGGCGTGATTACTGCGAAGGTGCAATCACAGAAAATTGACATCCATCAAAGGAGGCAGGTCGCGACCTGTTAACGTCTGGAGGCAGCAATCAAGGATTTCCAACGGCGTAAACCACGCCGGAAAAATTATCCACCGGAGATAGACATGCCACAACAAACGATAGAGGCACGCCTGAAAAATTTCAACATCGATCCGGCCGGCATCAAGCTGACTGACCTCGATGTCGCCGCCAACCAGACCATGCTACTGACCAGTACCGATACCTCCTACCGGGACAGTATCGCCTTCCTGGAACCCCAATCCATCACGGATCTCAAGCGCTGGATCGGCATCCCGGACCAGGCTTTTTCACCGGGCCAACCTGTGCCATCGACCGGCCCGGTGGTCATCCATCCAACGATCCGGCCGAGCCCGGCAGGTCGCTTGCGCATCGTTATTCCGGCGCTGCCGGCATTCCATCCGGACCAGGTTGCCACGCTCAAGAACCTGGCACGCGACTTCATTTACGGTCACAGCGACCATATCAGCACGACGCAAATCCCGGCCCTCAACAAATGGCTGGACCTGCAAAAAATCCGCATCCCGATGTTCATTTTCCGTGACATCCACGTTGCCTCCGGTGCGGTGCTCAACGTCAAGGGCAAGATCCTGTTCGCCAATCACATCACGATCGACAAGGGCGGACTGATCAAGCTCGGCAACCAGAGCGCCATCCATGCGGCCGGTATCAAAGGCCTGTAATCCGGACCGGCTCCGGCCATTACCTACTGACTGACAGGAGATGAATCATGCCTAATTACAATATTGACGTACACGGGAATGCCGGCGGCGACGGCCACGGCGGGACCGGAGGACAGGCCGGCGGGGCCGGTGGACAGGGACAGGATGCGGTTTGCCACTGGGATGGCGATGATGCCGGTACGACGGGTGGTGGCGGTAACGATGGTACGGTCGCCTCGAATGGCACCAATGGTTTTGCCGGGCAGGACGGCGGCTCCCTGACGGTCTCGGTCACTGAATTCATTACCGGCGTGAATGTCGATGCACACGGTGGCAACGGTGGTTCCGGTGGCCCCGGCGGTCCCGGTGGCCAGGGCGGTCCGGGCGGCAATGGCGGTAACGGCAGCGGCTGCGAGAACGATGAAAACGGTGGCCGTGGCGGCAATGGCGGCAACGGCGG
>AEPR01000532.1 GCA_000195205.2 Oxalobacteraceae bacterium IMCC9480
GCGGCGCGGCCGAACGGTATGGACTGGCGGTCGGACAACGGCTGGCGGCACCCGACACGGCAATACGGTTTGATACCGTGCATCAGTCGAGCGACGGGCAATTCACCTGAACCAGGAACCCATCATGATCAAAAAAACGAGCTCGCTGATGATCCTCGCCGCATCGCTGATGAGCGGCGCAGCAACGCAACCGGCCGGAGCACAGGATTACGGCAACATGCTCAAGGGCTTGATGCAAGGGCGATCCGGTGATGTGCTGTTCGATACGATCCGCTCGATTACCGAGGTCTCGTTCGGACAAATTGCGAACGGGGCGCAAGTGCCGCAAGACACGCAGGGAAAAGTCATCTTGTACCGGACCGCATGGTGCGGCTACTGCAAGAAAGCAGCGTCCTACATGCAGCAAAAAAATATCCCCTTCGTCGAGCGCGATATCGAAGCCAACAAAAGCTACCAGGCTGAAATGAAACAACTTGGCGGCAAGGGAGGCGTGCCGTTCATCGTTTTTGGCAGCAAGACGCTAAACGGTTTCAGCGAGTCAGCCATCGACCAGAACTACGCGGCGTTCAAGAGCGCGCAAGGCAGTCCTGTCAGCCCTGCACCGGATGCGGGTACGGCAGCCTACCGCAGCGTTCCCGCAGAATCCCGCTTGCAATCCGGAGATGCGCTGGTCGGCAAGATTGGCGGCATCGACGTCTACCGCCAGTCCAGCAAAGGCAGCCCGAAATTGCTGACCCTGGGCAGAGGCGAGGAAGTCATCTACATGGGTGACGAGCGCGACGGCCTGTATCGCGTCACCACATCCCGCGGCGAAGGATGGATCGACAAGCTGCTGGTAAAAAAGCCCGGCTAGTCACACCGGTGAAGTCGCTGCCAGAGGCGAGCCCACACTGAATGCACGGCTTCATGCATTCGCCTTTCTGTGGTGCAATTGCATGCCATTTTTCGTGCAAGAGGATCGACTGGAGCTTGCTTCCTGATTTGTTTAACCGGACAACTTACCGTTAGTCCCATAAAAACAAGTGCTTGAAAAAAACAATGCGAAAAAGCAAAAGCTGGCACGTTGCATGCAATAGGGAGTTGGCCCTGTCCACTTCCCGGAGATTTGCATGCACCCCTTGTTCACCTTACCCAAGTTACCGAAGTTATTTCCCCTCCGCTGCCTGATTGCCGTTCCGTTTGCATTGGCATTGCACGCCAGTGCCTTCGCCGAAACCGTCGCCCGCTACGGCATTTCGATGGCCGATATTCCGCTGACGACCGGCCAGCCCGATCGCGGTGCCGGTGCTTACCAGTTCACCGGTCACACGATTTACGATCCGCTGGTGGCTTGGGAATCGAACATCGGCACCCGTCCGGGCAAGCTGATCGCCGGTCTGGCCAGCAGCTGGAAAGTCGATCCGAAAGACAACAAGAAATGGACCTTCACGCTGCGCAAGGGTGCGCTGTTCCACGACGGTTCCGAGTTCAAGGCCGATGCCGTGATCTGGAATCTGGACAAGGTCCTCAATGACAAGTCACCGCAATTCGATGCCAAGCAAAGCGCGCAAGTGCGGCCACGGATTCCATCGATTGGGACGTATGCAAAGGTCGATGAATACACCGTCGAAATTACCACCAAGACCGTCGATGCACTGTTCCCGTACCAGCTGCCATGGTTCCTGATTTCCAGCCCGGCGCAATGGGAAAAGCTCGGGCGTGACTGGAACAAGTTCGCCTCGCAACCATCCGGCACCGGTCCGTTCAAGCTCGACAAGCTGGTGCCGCGCGAGCGCGCCGACCTCGTCAGGAATGCCGCTTACTGGGACAAGACCCGGCTGGCGCAAACCGACCGCATCGTACTGATCCCGATTCCTGATGCACTGACACGCTCGAATGCGCTGCTCAGCGGCCAGGTCGACCTGATCGAATCGCCGCCACCGGACGTCGTGCCGCAGCTCAAGAGCGCCGGCTACAAGCTGGTCACGAATGTCACACCGCATGTCTGGCCGTATCACTTCAGTACCCAGCCCGGCTCGCCGTGGACTGATATCCGTGTGCGCAAGGCAGCCAATCTGGCGATCGATCGCGATGGCATCGTCAAGCTGATGAATGGCCTGGCCATTCCGGCCAAAGGTCAGCTCGACAGCACCAGCCCCTGGTTCGGCAAGCCAAGCTTCAAGCTGACCTACGACATCGCTGCCGCCCGTGCGTTGATGGCACAAGCCGGCTATAGCCAGGCCAAACCACTGAAAGCCAAGGTCATCATCGCGCAGGGCGGTACCGGTCAAATGCTGTCCTTGCCGATGAATGAATACATCCAGCAAAGCCTGGCCGAAGTCGGCATCCAGCTGGAGTTTGAAGTCGTCGAACTAGAGACGCTGTATCTGCACTGGCGCAGTGGCGTCAAAGCCGACATGAATGCAGGCAAGGGCATCAGCGCGATCAACCTCGGTTACGTCACGTCGGATCCGTTCTATGGCATCACGCGCTTTGTCGATAGCCGTGCGATCGCACCGAATGGCGTCAACTGGGGTGGCTACAACAACCCGAAAATCGATGCGTTGATCGACCAGATCAAGACCAGCTTCGATCCGAAAGTACAGGACGGCTTGCTGGCCCAGGTGCACCAGACCATGGTCGATGAATCGCTGATGCTGTGGGTTGTTCACGATGTCAATCCGCATGCCCTGTCGCCGAAGGTCAAGGGTTTCGTGCAGGCGCAGCATTGGTTCCAGGATTTGACGACCTTGAAGATGTGATGGTGGGCGGGCACGGATGGGCGTGCCCGCTTGCATTGCCAATGTCGACCGCCAGCGGTGCATTCGCGTGGGCACGATACCCCC
>AEPR01000531.1 GCA_000195205.2 Oxalobacteraceae bacterium IMCC9480
ACTCGAACCAGGGACCTGCGGATTAACAGTCCGTCGCTCTACCAACTGAGCTATCAGGGAAAAGATGCCGCATTATGGCGGATCAGATGCTACCTGTCAAAAGTTTCAAAACCAAGAAGCTAACCACTTTTGACAGTGCTGTGAGAGGAGAAAACTGCGCCGTCTCACAGCGAGGCCGAAGTCTACAATACTTTCGCGATGGCCTCAACCACCTTGTCGATATTGGTGGAATTTAATGCGGCGACACAGATTCGGCCAGTGTCGACAGCGTAAATCGCGTGCTCGCTGGCGAGGAGGGCGACTTGCTCTTTGGTCAGGCCTGAGTAAGAAAACATGCCGCGTTGCTTGATGACGAAATCGAAATCATGACCCGGGGCTTTCTCTTTCAATTTGGTGACGAACAGTTGACGCATTTCACGGATACGAACGCGCATGCCGGCTAATTCTTCTTCCCACAGCTGGCGCAGTTCCGGGGTGGACAAGGCCAAAGCGACGACTTGTCCACCATGGACTGGCGGGTTTGAATAGTTGGTGCGG
>AEPR01000530.1 GCA_000195205.2 Oxalobacteraceae bacterium IMCC9480
TTTCAAGGCGGTCCCGAAGAACCACCATATTCTCAATCAGCTATTCGCACCTCTACTACCAGATTTCGGCATGCTCCACGTCGACGACAATGCCTCGGCCTGCTGCAGTACTGTTTGTACGGCGGCGTCCTGCAAATCAGGCGGGTAGCCATATTTGCGCAAAATACGCTTCACCAGAACTCGCATGCGTGCACGAGCAGAATCGCGATGCGCCCAATCCACCGATACGTTCTCGCGCAGACTGACCAACAACTCGTGTGCGATGAGTTTCAGTTTGTCGTCCCCCAACATTTGAATAGCGCTTTCGTTCTCGGCCAGCGCGTCGTAGAAGGCAATTTCATCTTCGGATAAGCCTTGTTCTTCACCTCGCTGACGTGCTGCCCGAATATCCTTGGCGAGATCAATCAACTCCTGCAAGACCTCAGCAGTGGTAATTGCATTGGCGTGATACCGCGCGACCGCGTCTTCCAACCGCTCCGAGAAAGCCTTGGTCTGCACGACGTTGGATTTGCTGCGAGAGCGGATGCCGTCGTTGATCAACTTCCTCAACGCTTCGAGCGCTAGGTTCTTGCGTTCCATCTGCTGAACTTCGGCCAGGAACTCGTCAGACAAGATCGAAATGTCCGGGCTATTGATGCCAGCGGCAGCGAGGATGTCGACGATCTCGGTGGAAACTACAGCGCGACTCACGATCTGCTGGATCGCCAATTCGCGCTCTTGCTGAATAACGCCCGACCCAGTACTACTCTTCACCAGCGCAGCACGAATCGCCTGGAAAAAGCCCACTTCCTCTCGGATTTCGCGAGCCTTGTCCGATGCTGATGCAAGGGAGAACGCCTTGGACAGAGCCAGCACAGCATCCTGATACCGGCGATGTGCATTCTTTTTGCCCTCTTGGTTTTCCTCTTTTGCCGCCAGCTTTTGCTGCATGTCGAGAATCCACTCAATTGCACCGGCCATCATTGCCAAGCGTTCTTGAGGTGTCCCGCCCATCGCTGATCCGTAGTTGAAGCCGTGGTACATATCGCGAACGACTTCGTACTTTTCCATCAGCACTGCGATGACCTGCGACTCGTCGACGCCGGTGTTTTCCTGGTCGTTCTTCGAGTATTGCTGAAGCGCCGATTTCAAATTCTGTGCAATACCGATATAGTCGACGATCAACCCGGCAGGCTTGTCGCGAAACACACGATTCACGCGCGCAATCGCCTGCATCAAGCCGTGCCCTTGCATCGGCTTGTCCACGTACATCGTGTG
>AEPR01000529.1 GCA_000195205.2 Oxalobacteraceae bacterium IMCC9480
TGTTGCACTTCAGTTTAGAGACCGCCCAGTATCGGTTTAAACGAAGAAGCTGAAACTGGATCTGCCGAGTCCTACGATAAAATTTCCGAGGGTTCCGGCGTGGAGCCCCATACCCGGCAACAGTGGGGGGGGGCAGAGCAGGCCAATCGTTACATCGACATCTTGGCAACGGCCTTTACCGAATTGGCAGCTTCGCCCAAGATCGCCCCGGCATGCGACCTCATCCGACCGGGCTATCGTCGCCGAAATAGTGAGCGGCACATGATTTACTTTCAGATCACGACTTATGGCATCGCAGTCGTTCGTATCTTGCATGACCGTATGGATGCGCCACGCCACCTGTGATCCCCTCAAGGCGTAACGGGCATCAACATTGCTGATGCAATTGATTGATGCGGCGTGATTGACTATTTGGCGCATTCTGCCAAGTTACTGCGTAAC
>AEPR01000528.1 GCA_000195205.2 Oxalobacteraceae bacterium IMCC9480
CACCCTACTAAACCTGCACCGCATTACGGCATGCCCTACCGCGTCATCGTGCCCACGCGAATGACCTCACCTTCGCTGGTTTTGTCAGGCAAATTTCCCCCCGCACCCCGAACAAAACCGCGCCTCGGCCAACCTCGCCACACCGCATTCCCCGCAAAACCTGTCCGCCGACGCGACCGCCACCGGTGGCACCAGCAGTTCCTGCAAAGCCTGTGCGACCGCGGCCTGTCCGCTCTGCGTCGCAGCGATCTTGCCGAGGTCGTCGGCGTTGGTCGGGGCGACGAACATCGAGCGGGCGCGGGCGAATTCCGACAGGTGCGCGGCCAGGCCGCTGGTGATGTCGCTCTGGCCGTTCATGGCCGTGATCCAGCGTTTCTGGTCCTTGCCGAAGACCACCGATTCGATGCGCGCCGTCCAGACCCGCATCGTCATTGCATCGACATGGATGCCGTTGCTTTCGGTGCGTACTGTGCTTGAAAAATCATTGCCGAGCCGGTTGCGCGCGGTAGTGTACTGGCCGGCCAGTTCCAGCCAGATGACTTCCGAGACGAAGTCGAAGCGGCCCCAGAGTTTTTCCGACGAGCGAAAACAGAAGCGACCCACCGAAAACGCGACGAAGGCAAAGGTCAGATACGCGGCAATCGACAGCTCGACGCCACCGGCTTCGAAGCGCATCACGAACAGCAGCAGCGCGACCGCGCCGGCGCACAGCATCAGCAGGCCATACAGATTCAGGATCACCAGCCAGCGGCTGCGCGCACCGGCGAGGGCTGCCGGCAGCGACATCGCCGAAAGTACTTCGGAGGGCATCGGCTGGGTTTCTTCGACGATCTCGCCGCTGAAGCTGCCGGTGGCGGTCGCGGAATCGACCACCGGATCGATGCGGGCGTAGCGGCGGTTGGGGATTTTTTCACTCCATTTCTGCTGCATCACGCGATCGAATTCATTGATGATCTGGGCCGGATGGGTATTGATGTTCAGGCTCAGGACTTCGCAGCTCATGGTGGTGGCAGGCGGTGCCGAAAGCTGGCGGATCAGTGCAATGAAGAACAGCGCCACCGAACCCAGCGCGGCCAGCAGCAGGAACAGCGCCTGCCAGTGCAGTGTCAGCCAGCTCAGTTCGGGCAGGCTGCGCGCAAAAAAAGCGATCACCACGGGGCCGAGGAGGGCGGCGACCACCAGCGCAATCACGCCGGATTCGTTGACCTTGGTTTGCTGCTCGACCGTCATCGGCCGCAGCACCAGCCAGGCCGCAAACGTAAAGTAAAACACGCCGACCCACTGCGCCGTTTGCGGCTGCGAAAAGCCCATCCAGGCGACCAGCAGCGACACCAGCGTCAGCGCGATGACGAGGCCATTCCTGAATTGCGCCTGTGCCAGTTGCTGCACCGGCAGCGGTGCCAGGATCAGGCGCGGGAAGCGGTCGTAGAGCAAGCCATTAAGTGCGCCTGCAGGCTCCGGAAAACTGAGCGCGCCGCGGCGCAAGTCTTCCTGGACGGCCTCGATCTGCTGCGATTTTCCGGTTGTGCCATGTGGTAGTTCCGGAGCCAGTCCGACCGGCAGCGCGCGGCCAAAGAAAAACCGCAGCCGGGTCATCGCGGTGGCCGCGCAGCGGATGCCATAACCGATGAGCAGGATGCCGGCAAGCAGCGGCACGGCGAATTTGACGTTGAGGCCATGGAGATTACTGCGCGCTGCCAGCAGCGACAGCACGCCGCAAGCCAGATAGAAAACGCTGGCGATGAACTGGAACAGGTTTTCTATGCGGTAGGGATTGGGCAGTTCGAGGCGCTGGCTCTCGGAACTATAGTCATAAGCCATTGGCACATTCCGGACAGTTGGTAGATGTCAATAGTAGATCAGTAGGCGCGCTTATCCGATTTGATTTCCTGCAAGATCATCGTCGCGATTTCTTCGATCGACTTGGCAGTTGACGACATCCAGCGGATGCCTTCGCGCCGCATCATGGCTTCGGCTTCGTTGATCTCGTAGCGGCAGTTTTCGATCGCGGCGTATTTGCTGCCGGGGCGGCGTTCATTGCGCACTTCCGACAGGCGATCCGGTGCGATCGACAGGCCGAAGATCTTGGCCTTGTAGGGCAGCAAACCGCTGGGTAATTTGCCGCGTTCGAAGTCTTCGGGGATCAGCGGATAGTTGGCGGCCTTGATGCCGTACTGCATGGCCAGGTACAGCGTGGTCGGCGTCTTGCCGGAACGCGAAACACCAACCAGGATCACATCGGCCATGGCCAGATTCTTGTGCGACTGGCCATCATCATGCGCCAGCGAAAAGTTAATCGCCTCGATGCGGTTCTTGTAATCGTCGGAGTCGGCGATGTTGTGGCTGCGCCCGACGGTGTGGGTCGACTTCGCGCCAAGTTCGAGTTCCAGCGGCTTGACGAAGGTCTGGATCAGGTCCATCACCATGCCATTGGATAGACCAATGATTTTTGACAGTTCGGCCTGGATCAGCGTCGAAAAAATAATCGGTCGCTTGCCCTCAGCCTTGAACGCTTCGTTGATCCGCTGTGCGGCATCGTGCGCCTTGGCGACGGTATCGATGAAGGGCATCCGGATCTGGCGAAAGCGCAAGTCGAACTGGGTCAGTACCGCATGACCAAAAGTCTCGGCCGTAATACCGGTGCCATCCGAGACAAAAAAAACCGTGCGGTCGATGGCGCTGAGCTGTTGCGGGGTAAGTTCGGGTGAATTCATGATCCGTTGAGAGCGAGAAAAGCAGGTTGCTGACGTCAAATCCGATGGCAGCGGGTAAAATGGCCGCCAAACTTGTCACCGGTGGCCGGACGAAAAAAAACAAAGTGTAAAGGCCAACGTGACGCACGTGCAGATTTCTTATCATCAAGCAGAGGTTCTCATGACTAACGCAGCACAAACAGGAGCATCCGCAGACGCAAGCTATGTCGTTGCTTTCGAAAATTTGCGAATGACGGATGTCGATTCCGTCGGCGGCAAGAATTCTTCGCTCGGCGAAATGATCAGCCAGCTGGCCGTCGCCGGCGTGCGCGTTCCGGGCGGCTTTGCCACCACGGCGCAGGCCTTCCGCGATTTCCTGTCCTTCAGTGATAACGGCGGCGCGCCATTGGCCCAGCGTATTGCTGACCGCCTGGTCGACCTCGATATCGACGATGTCCGCGCCCTGGCGCAAGCCGGTAACCAGATCCGCGAATGGATCGTCGAGACGCCATTCCAGCCGCGTCTGCAAGCCGAAATCGAAACTTTCTACAACCAGCTCGTCGCCGATTCCACCAGCGAAATGTCTTTCGCCGTGCGCTCGTCAGCCACCGCCGAAGACTTGCCGGATGCATCGTTCGCCGGCCAGCAGGAAACTTTCCTCAACGTCGTCGGCATCGACAACGTGCTCGAAGCAATGAAGCACGTGTTCGCTTCGCTGTACAACGATCGCGCGATTTCGTATCGCGTTCACAAGGGTTTCACCCACGCCGAAGTCGCCTTGTCGGCTGGCGTGCAGCGCATGGTGCGCTCGGACCTGGGTGCTGCCGGCGTGATGTTTACGCTCGATACCGAATCCGGTTTCCGTGATGTGGTGTTCATCACTTCAAGCTACGGCCTCGGTGAAACCGTGGTGCAGGGCGCGGTCAATCCGGACGAGTTCTATGTCCACAAGCCAATGCTGGAACTGGGCAAATTGCCTATCATCCGCCGCAACATCGGCTCGAAACTGATCAAGATGGAATTCACGGGCGAGGCAAAAGCCGGCCGCTCGGTCAAGACCGTCGATGTGCCGATCGAAATGCGTAACCGCTATTCGCTCAATGACAACGAGATCGTCGAACTGTCGAAGTACGCCGTCATCATCGAAAAACATTACGGCCGCCCGATGGATATCGAGTGGGGCAAGGACGGTCGCGACGGCAAGCTGTACATCCTGCAAGCGCGCCCCGAGACCGTCAAATCGCAACAGAAAGCCACCGACGCCCAACAGCGCTTCAAGCTCAAGGGCAGCAGCACGGTGCTGGTCCACGGTCGTGCAATCGGCCAGAAAATCGGCGCCGGTCCGGTCCGCGTGATCCACGATGCCGCTGACATGGAACGCGTCCAGCCGGGCGACGTGCTGGTCGCTGACATGACCGACCCGAACTGGGAACCGGTCATGAAGCGCGCCGCCGCCATCGTCACCAACCGTGGTGGTCGTACCTGTCATGCCGCGATCATCGCGCGTGAACTGGGCGTGCCTGCCGTGGTCGGTTGCGGCGATGCGACCGAGATCCTGAAAGACGGTACGTTTGTCACCGTGTCCTGCGCCGAAGGCGACGAGGGCAAGATCTATGACGGCCTGCTCGAAACCGAAATCACCGAAGTGCTGCGCGGCGAACTGCCGAAGCTGCCACTGAAGATCATGATGAACGTCGGCAATCCGCAGCTGGCCTTTGACTTCCAGTCGATCCCGAACAACGGTGTCGGCCTGGCGCGTCTTGAGTTCATCATCAACAACAACATCGGCGTGCATCCGAAAGCCATTCTCGAGTATCCGAACATCGATGCCGATCTGAAGAAGGCGGTCGAGTCGGTCGCGCGCGGCCATGCTTCGCCGAAGGCGTTCTATGTCGACAAGCTGGCCGAAGGCATGGCAACCATCGCTGCCGCTTTCTGGCCCAAGCCAGTCATCGTGCGTCTGTCCGACTTCAAGTCGAACGAGTACAAGAAGCTGATCGGCGGATCGCGCTACGAGCCGGACGAAGAAAATCCGATGCTGGGTTTCCGCGGCGCGGCACGTTATTTGTCGGCCGACTTTGCCGAGTCGTTCGAGATGGAATGTCTGGCCATGAAGCGCGTGCGCAATGACATGGGTCTGACCAACGTCGAGATCATGGTGCCGTTCGTGCGTACCCTCGGACAAGCCGAAAAAGTCGTCAACCTGCTCGGCAAGAATGGCCTCAAGCGCGGTGAAAACGGCTTGCGCCTGATCATGATGTGCGAAGTGCCATCGAACGCGATCTTGGCCGAACAGTTCCTCGAATTCTTCGACGGCTTCTCGATCGGCTCGAACGACCTGACTCAGCTGACGCTGGGCCTGGACCGCGACTCCGGCATGGAATTGCTGGCCGCCGATTTCGACGAGCGCGATCCTGCGGTGCGTGCGTTGCTGTCGAAAGCGATTGCGGCTTGCCGCGCAGCGGGCAAGTACATTGGCATCTGCGGTCAGGGTCCTTCGGATCATCCTGACTTCGCCGAATGGCTGATGCTGGAAGGGATCGAGTCGATTTCCCTGAACCCGGATTCGGTCATCGATACCTGGCAAAAACTGGCGGCGCTGAACAAGCCAGCCTGAAAGCGGAAGTCATCGTCAAATTAAAGCATCTACCGGAACCGGAAAATGCCTCAATATGATCTGCAACCCCGGAGCTCTCGCGGCTACCGGGGTTTTTTTATGGGGAGAAATAATCATGGCGCAATGGATGATGTGGATGACGGTCGCTGGCGTGCTGGTCACGCTGGAAATATTCTCCGGTACGTTCTATCTGCTGATGATCGCTACCGGTGCGGGTGCCGGCGCAATCGCGGCCTATGCCGGACTCGATACGCCGCTGCAACTGCTGGTGGCTGGCGTGGTCGGGGTCGGCGCGACGATTGCGCTTAATCGCAGCAAGCTGGGCAAGGGCAGTCGCCTGGTTGCGGCACGCGACCCCAACATCAATCTCGACGTCGGACAAATGATCACGGTCGACGCGTGGACGCATCCGGTCGGTGGCCGCTCGAGTGCGCGGGCGCGCTATCGCGGCGCGCTGTGGGACGTCGAACACATCGGTGCCGGCCTGCCCTCGGCGGGCGTGCACGAGATCAAGGAAATCCGCGGTAGTTGCCTGCTGGTGGCAGCGCCGTCTGCAACCCCCCATCCACAACCACAAGCAAAGAGGTAATCCATGGACTTCAGTTTTGGTAGCGTCTCGCTGATCCTTTTCATCCTGGCCGTGGTCTTCGTGATGAAGACCATCAATATCGTTCCGCAGCAAACTGCACTGGTCGTGGAGCGCCTTGGCAAGTACCACACGACGCTGGCACCGGGCTTGCACATCGTGATCCCGTTCATCGACCGGGTCGCCTACAAGCACATCCTGAAAGAGATTCCGCTGGATGTGCCACCGCAGGTTTGTATCACCAAGGACAATACCCAGTTGCAGGTCGACGGTGTCCTGTATTTCCAGGTGACCGATCCGAAGCTGGCCTCGTACGGTTCGTCGAATTACCTCGTTGCGATTACCCAGCTGGCGCAAACCACGCTGCGTTCGGTGATCGGCAAGATGGAGCTCGACAAGACCTTCGAGGAACGCGACCAGATCAATGTCGCCATCGTCAATGCGATCGATGAATCGGCCGCGAACTGGGGCGTGAAAGTGATGCGCTACGAGATCAAGGATCTGACACCGCCGAAAGAAATCCTGCTCGCGATGCAGGCGCAAATTACGGCAGAACGCGAAAAGCGCGCCCTGATTGCGGCCTCGGAAGGTCGCCGGCAAGAGCAAATCAATATCGCCAATGGTGAACGCGAAGCGCAAATTGCCAGGTCGGAAGGTGACCAGCAGGCATCGATCAACCGCGCCCAGGGTCAGGCCGCCGCGATCGTGGCGTTGGCAGAAGCCAATGCCGATGCCTTACGTAAAACTTCGTCGGCGATTCTGGAGCCGGGTGGTTCGGATGCGGTCAACCTGAAGGTGGCAGAGCAGTATGTCGCCGCGTTTTCGCAACTGGCCAAGACGAATAATTCGATCATCGTGCCGGCCAATCTCAGCGATATCAGTGGTCTGATTGCAGGTGCCATG
The DNA here is from genome assembly GCA_000195205.2 of Oxalobacteraceae bacterium IMCC9480. GTDB lineage: Bacteria > Pseudomonadota > Gammaproteobacteria > Burkholderiales > Burkholderiaceae_D > Actimicrobium. Next base: position 6,800 of record AEPR01000528.1, read on the forward strand.
CAGGTGGTGAAATCGCAGCAGAAGGGGTGAGGCCGCACTTTTTTGCAAGCTGCGGAGTGACGTAGTTCGCTCGCGTGGGCACGAAAAAACGGTGCCCACCCTACGACACTAAGGCGTGCGAAACGGTGCGCCTTCGACAG
>AEPR01000527.1 GCA_000195205.2 Oxalobacteraceae bacterium IMCC9480
GAGCTTGTCGAAGGGAGCTTGTCGAAGGAGACACGCCGCCGTCGCCGAAACAGCTTGCCACGATGGCCACCGCGTTTGAAGAGTCGGATCTGTCGAACCACGTTGATCTGGCTGACCGGCCAGCGACCAGCGCGGCGCTCCAAAACATCATCGCGCTGAACAATCTGATTCTCCATGCACGACCAACCGATGAGACAGAGATCGCAGAATCAGGCCGCCGACGAACACCATGGACCAAATCCTGATGGCGATTCCGGCTCGGCAATTGCCGCGCGCAACACGGCATGACTTCCCGGGCACGCCAACAGGCGATAGACTGCTCCCATGCACACGACCCTCAACGTAGACGACTATCCCCAACTGGCCTTGCTGGCCTGGTCGCGCGTGCTGCGCGAGATCACCGAAGAAGACGCGTTTGCCCTGTACGAACGGAACTGGCGCTTTGTCGACGTTGACGCCCTCACGGCAGCCGAGCGGTCGTTCATCGACAAGATGACAGATCGGTATGGCAAAGGGGTGATGAATGTTTAAGCGCGAGCACCATCAAAAAATTGATCGGCTGTTGCGGATGCTGAATGCAAGGTTCCTTCAGGATACCAACTGCTTTTTTGGTGGAGGAACGGCCATTTCGCTACTGCTGGGCGAGTATCGGGAATCGATCGATGTCGATTTCCTGTGTGCTGACCAGGCCGGCTACCGGCAGCTCAGGTCATCCGTCTTTGATCATGATCTGGGTGATCTTTTTTCCATACCGCCAACCCTGTTGCGTGACGTACGCGCTGACCAGTACGGCATCCGCGCCGTTCTGTTGATCGATGCGATACCCATCAAATTTGAAATCGTCCGTGAATCTCGTATTGCCTTGTCCGGCATGATCGATGCGACGTTACCGGTGCCCGTGCTCAACCGAGAAGACATGTTCGCAGAAAAATTGCTCGCCAACGCAGACCGGTTTGCCGACAAAAGTGTCTTGAGCCGCGATGTGATTGACATCGCCATGATGGAGATCAATTGGGGCACTATTCCTGCCAGCGCATGGATAAAGACGGAAGACGCCTACGGCAAGTCGGTCAAGACTTCATTCAACAAAGCCAAAGAAATACTCAGAACCGACCGCACTTATTTTTCACGATGCATGACGACCATGGGTATTGCCGTCGATGATGAAAACCGAATTCGGCGGGCCTTGGGGATGCGTAGAAAATGACTACCAGATTTACTCACCGACGACTGACCGAGATTTAGCAACGAAATAACTCATCCGGAGAACTGCCGAATGATCGACTTCTCATCCCTTGCCAGCGTCATCCGGCAACTCGAAAAAAGTCTGGCCTACGCCAATTCCGATGCCGCACGCAACGATGCCGGGCTATTCGAACAACTGCGCAACGCTGTTATTCACTGCTTTGAATTGACGTATGGACTCAGTCACAAGATGCTCAAACGGTATCTCGAAGCCACCGCCGGCACGCCCGAAGAAATCGATGTATCGGCATTCCAGACCATCATCCGAATGGGCAACGAACAGGGATTGCTGCGATCGGACTGGCACCGCTGGAAAACCTACCGTCAGGCCAGGACCAACAGCAGTCACACTTATGATGCCGACAAGGCGCAAGCGGTTTATGACATCGCATCGGACTTCCTCGACGAAGCACGCTTTCTGTTGCATCAACTCAGCAGCAGGAACATCGATCATGGATAAACTGCCTGTGCTGGACTTGCGGCCGGAGGATGCACTTGAACTCGCTCGCCTGCTCGACACCGCACTGGCGGAATCTGAAGTCCAGGTGTTCAACTCGCGCCTGAACGGTATTTCATTCCGCAATGAATAATTGATTAGTCTCTTTTTTGCGGCCACATTTCCTCGTTTAACAAGTTGCTCTGACCCTATTTAAAGGGCTTTATGGGATTGAATAATATTGAAATACCAACGAACGAGTATGCAGCCTGGTTGGTAAATTTGAAGCAGCGCGTTCGATCTGCACAAGCCAGGGCGATCCAATCCGTCAATTCAGAAATTATCGAGTTATATTGGCAAATTGGCAATGAAATATTGGAAAGACAATTGCGACAAGGTTGGGGAGCAAAAGTCATCGACCGTCTATCCAAAGATCTACTTGAAGAGTTCCCGGGCATGAAGGGGTTCTCGCCGAGAAATCTAAAATATATGCGGACTTTTGCCGATATTTGGCGCGAAGAGAGCTTTGTGCAGACAGTGTCTGCACAAATAAGCTGGTCTCATAATTGCTCGATTATTGACAAGATTCAGACACAGCAAGAACGCGAGTGGTACTCACGTGCAGCATTGAAGAATGGGTGGACGTTGTCTGTTCTGATTCATCAAATAGAAAATCGACTGATTGATCGTCAGGGCGCGACGATCAACAATTTTAGCGCGATAATACCGGAATCAAAGGCAACAGTGGCAATTGCCATGCTAAAAGACCCGTACGTCTTCGACTTTCTTACTCTCACAGAAACCGCAAAAGAACGAGACCTCGAAAATGCTCTTATTGAACATCTGTCAAAGTTCATGATGGAGTTGGGTAAAGGCTTTGCTTATATGGGGCGCCAATATCACTTGAAAGTCGGAGAAAAAGATCGCTATCTTGACCTGCTGTTCTATAACGCCAGATTACATTGTTACTTCAATATTGATCTGAAAATTGGGGAATTTGAACCTGAGTTTGCAGGGAAAATGTACTACTACTTGCAAGCTATTGATGCACAGTTAAAAGACGAGCGCGACGATCCGTCAATCGGACTAATCCTCTGCAAATCGAAAGATCGACTTGAAGTCGAGCTTAGCTTACCAAAATCAGGCAATCCAATGGCAGTTGCTGAATACAAACTACTTCCGCCCGCTATTGCTTCTGTCATGCCTTCGCCCGAACAACTTGATGCGTTGAAAGATACATTGAATAATGATTTGGAGAGGTTGGCAGCATTATCTGCGCCAGAAGAAAAAATCATCGACGATAAAAAATCTCTTCCCGGCCTAAAACTTTGAACTACTAGACCCGACCGCGTAACTGAGTCGGGTCTTTTTCTTTTCTCAATACCGCGTCCTCGACGTAGTCCTCGTTAAAAGAGGCCCGCAAGATGTCACCGTACCGGGACAAATAGCCAATCAGGTTTTTGTCGCCCGCCGGCGAATGCAGAAACATGCGCAGAGTGCGAATCGAGGTGCTCAAGATTTAACCTTGGCTTTGGCTTTGGCGGCAGGGATTTCTGCTTGCAGCAACTCGTCGACCAGCGAAGCGGGTGCGCAGATTCCGGATGGCTGGCCCAGGAAGCGCCCGCCCGAGCGAACAAAATCGTCAAGGTCCGGCCGCAAGGACTTGGGCACCAGCATCAAGTCCATGCCCAGCGAGCGCGCCAGCGCGCTGAGCGTTGAAAGGCGCGGGTCAATCTTCCCTGCCTCAGTGCGCTGAACCGTCATCCGGCTCACCCCGGCGCGTTGCGCCAAGGCCTCGTGGGTCAGGCCCGCCGCCTTGCGTGCGGTTTCAAGTTCATCAATGACATTGCTCATGATGCTACTCATTCGTTAGTATTCAAGTCGTAATAATGGCCTACGAATGCGTGGACTTCAAGAGAATATGAGTATGGTAATACTCATAATGTGCATCGTGCACGCAGAGCGACTTACTTGGAAAGAAGGTGGCTTGTACCGCCCCGGCTGTCATGGCGAGAGGACGGTCAAGGGCCTTCTCAACAATCCCAGGGAAATGCGAAAGAAAGATAGTGCCCGCTTTGTTACCTCGCATGGTGCGGTGAGGGGATTTAGTGAATGATGAAAACTGGATTCGGCGGGCGTGGAGGCTAAGCTCGGCATGTGGGTAACTCCTGCGTTGCAAAAAAATCGGGTGTTGGTGCTGGGCTGCGAAGCCCAACACCAACACCCGAGGAGCCAGACCGGCTTGGCGTTCGTCCATGGTGATTACAGACTCCATCGATATTCACGCCCGCACAGTAAATTGCTAACGCCCGGTGTTACGACACAGGTTGGGCTTAGCAACCTAACCTGTTTGGTAAAAATTTAAGAAATTAATTTACCGACCGTAATCTTCAAGTGCATTCTTGTCAAAGTTAGTATTATTGTCCGTACATAATGCATGGTACATCTCAGGGTGAGAGAGAACATACCTCGCGGCATTTTTTAACTTTTCAGAATTATTAGCATTAACTATCGATATTAAAGTTTCGTAAGAGTAGCGCTGGTCACCATTGCTATTGACGGAAGGGCCGAGATCAAAAAGAATTTTTGCCGCATTCTTACCTGCATCCGAATTCTCTTCAATTTTATCAATATCGGTCTGTTTTAAAAATGGATCAGAATTAGGAGTTATCTCGGCACCCTTAGTAACACCGGCATCGAGCGTTGCCTTAAAACTTTCGCGAGACATCTTTCCACCGTCCATTACGCGATCCAGCAGACCAGGGCGCGTTAGCAACCAATTTGCGGCAGCAACCTCATCAGCCGAGCCATCGCCTTTGGCAACCCGGTATAGGTCATTCAAGTCGGCGCCGCTTTCGCGCGCAAAAGGATTAAGGAGAGGGTTGACGTTCTGTGCTTGCCTTCCATTTAGGGTATCAGTCTCGTGTGTATCGTTAAACAGCGAATTAGAGGTCAGAGTTTGAAGGCACGTGTATTCGTTGAAATCGGGCGATCCGGGTTTATGATCTGAGACATCTTCCGCAGGAACAACGGGTTTTGTCAAACCAAATGCTTTAACTATGCCATCGTTATCTAAACCGGAGTTCACATAATAATCGGCTATACCAAGCTCCTGACGATTCGTTCTGTATTTCCCTGCAAGATAATTTTTGAGAACATCGTCTACCGCAACTCCGTCATTAACTTTTTGCTGCAGAAACTGTTTAAATCCACTATCGCCACTCGCAAATTTCGCCGCGTCCACATCCGATGGCTTGATGTAGTACTTACCCTCAGTAACTCTTTTTAATTCATCCCCCGGCTCATCAGGTTGCGTTGACGACATATCCAAAAACGCAGAATCCTGCGAAGCCCATGTTTTTTCACTAGATGCATCAGTTTTTATACCAAATGCATCATTTAGTTCCTGGTCAGTCAGCGTGGAGTCAGCATAATATTTCACCACACTAAGTTCTTTTGGTGTTGTATCAAACGAGCCCAATTGATAACCGGCGAGTATCTGCCTTACAGACATTTTTGAATCCGATGTTTGGAATTCTGTAAATGTTTTTCTTACAAAGTCCCCAAATGGAGTGTGCGCATCCAATTTTACGAAATTAGCGGCATCTTCCGGAGCTGCAGCAACCCCATTTGTTACCATTTCAGAGAATTTAGCACGCTCAGCTTCTGTCTTCGGAACTAATATCTTTGGGTCATCTTGCGATGCCCATGTACTCGAACTGCCCGCTGCTGACGGAGTACCAAAGGTAGAATCTAATTCATCCTGAGGAGCCTTAAGATA
>AEPR01000526.1 GCA_000195205.2 Oxalobacteraceae bacterium IMCC9480
CGAGACTCAGCGAAGTTGAAATGTTTGTGATGATGCAATCTACCCGCGGCTAGACGGAAAGACCCCATGAACCTTTACTGTAGCTTTGCATTGGACTTTGAACCAATCTGTGTAGGATAGGTGGGAGGCTTTGAAGCGGGGACGCTAGTTCTCGTGGAGCCAACCTTGAAATACCACCCTGGTTTGTTTGAGGTTCTAACCTTGGTCCGTTATCCGGATCGGGGACAGTGCATGGTAGGCAGTTTGACTGGGGCGGTCTCCTCCC
>AEPR01000525.1 GCA_000195205.2 Oxalobacteraceae bacterium IMCC9480
TGCGCCTTCGACAGGCTCAGGCCGAACGGACTTCATGATGTGCGCTGTCATGGCTACCCTATCCGTAGCCAACAAGTAGGGTGCAAAAACCGCAGGGCATTGCACCGATGCGTACCACATGCCCATCCCCCATCACCGCGTCCAGCGCTGGCACAATCCCAGAAAATGCTGCAAGCGCGGTGACAGGTTTTTGTGTCTGCTGTTGGGCCAGATAAAACTGCCGGTGCAAGGCCGGCAGTGCAGTCTTCAGCTCGATCAATCTCCCGATTCCGATCAGATCGCTGACCACGCAGCGCGACAGACAGGCCAGCCCGAGTCCGGCCGCAGCAGCATGCTTGATGGCTTCCGAATTGCCGAATTCGCCGACGCTGCGCAAGCCGGGCAAGTGCGTACGCAAGGCCTGATCAACTGTTTCGCGTGTGCCGGAACCGGGTTCGCGCAATAGCCAGCCGGCGCGCTCGAGCATCGCCAGCGACACCGGGCCATCGGGCCAGATCGCATAATCCGGCGCCGCCACGACGATCAGCTCATCGTCGATCCACGGCAGCATGATCAGGTCGGGATCAGTACTCGGACCTTCCAGCAAACCCACATCGACCTCGAAGTTGACGATGGCCGTAACGATCTGCGCGGTGTTGGCAATCGTCACGCGCGGATAGCCGGCGGCGGCGCGCCCGAAGGCCTGGGCAAACAGCGTCGGCAGCAGATAACTGCCGATCGTGGTGCTGGCACCGATGCGCAATCCGGTCGCCGAGAGCGGATCCGCAATCCGGAACAGCTGTTCGATATTGGTCGCCGCATCGAGCAGCTGGTGCGCCTGCGGCAGCAGCACGCGGCCGCTGTCGTTAAGCACCAGCTTGTTGCCGATGCGATCGAACAGCTTGATCGCCAGCTGATGCTCGAGCTCATTGAGCGCCGCGCTGGTGGCTGATTGCGACAGCGCGACCGCACCCGCTGCGGCAGTGGTGCTGCCGGTGCGGGCGACGGCGAGGAAGATCTGGAGTTGGCGCAGGGTCAGGTGCATGAGGTATTTTCCATTTGTGCCACAGGCTGTGGCACTTTTGCCGTGTAAAGAATATCGCCGCAGATCGTGGCGACGCGCATCAGGGTAACTGCTCTTGACGAGTCTTTAATGAAAATCATGAGCCCTCTCGCGTCAATCCGCGCATGCCGATCCGGGCCCGCCGGCGCATGATCCTTCCACCCGAGCAGCACCTTGACCGGGTATCCACAATTCCATCAACGAGACAACAAGGAGCATCACATGACCTGGACCACACCAACCGCGATCGACTTCCGTTTTGGTTTTGAAATCACGTTGTACATCGCCAACCGCTGATTGATTAACGATAGCCGGCATCGACATCAAACACGACGTCGACCTCCCGGCTATCCGGAGCTACCTTGAAAATACGCATACTGGGTTCAGCCGCCGGTGGTGGTTTCCCGCAATGGAATTGCAACTGCTTTAACTGCAGCGGCGTACGCGATGGCAGCATCCGCGCCACCGCCCGCACCCAGTCGTCGATCACGGTCAGCGACAACGGCACCGACTGGGTCCTGATCAATGCCTCCCCCGATATCCTGCGCCAGTTGTCTCTGGCACCTGCGTTGCAACCGGCCCGCGCCATCCGCGACAGCGGCATTTGCGCGGTGCTGCTGATGGATGCGCAGATCGACCATGTGACCGGCTTGCTGATGCTGCGCGAGCGCTCGTCGCCGTTGCCGCTGTATGCGACCGAACAGGTCTTTGCCGACCTCTCGACCGGCTTGCCGATTGCTTCTGTACTGGGGCACTACTGCGGTGTCGAACGCCACACGATCACGCCTGACGGCCAGCCCTTCGTGATCGATCCGCTCACGCAGATCCGCTTCACGCCGCTGACCTTGTCGAGCAAGGCACCACCGTATTCGCCGCATCGCAACGACCCGCATCCGGGCGATAACATCGGCCTGATGATCACCAGCCAGTCCAGTGGCAAGCGCGTGTTCTATGCACCGGGACTCGGTGAAATGACACCCGCAATCACCAGTGCAATGGCCAGTGCCGATGTCTTGCTGGTCGATGGGACGTTCTGGACCGAAGACGAAATGATCACGCTCGGCCTGTCCAAAAAGCCGGCCTCGGCGATGGGCCATCTGCCGCAGAGCGGTCCCGGCGGCATGATCGCCATCCTCGACACCATGCCGGCCAGCCGCAAGATCCTCATTCACATCAACAACAGCAACCCGATCCTGCGCGAAGATTCGGCCGAGCGCGCCGTGCTGACGCAGCATGGTATCGAGCTTGCCATCGACGGCATGGAGATTCAATTGTGAGCAATTTAATTGCACAACCCTGGAGCCGCGAAGAATTCGAACAGCAGCTGCGCGCCAAGGGCAAGAGTTACCACATCCATCATCCGTTCAATGTGCGGCTCAATAGCGGGCAATGCACGCCGGCGCAGATTCGCGGCTGGATCATCAACCGCTTTTACTACCAGTCCATCATCCCGAAAAAGGATGCCGCGATCCTGTCCAATTGCAATGACCGCGAGACGCGCCGCAAGTGGATTTCACGCATCCTCGACCACGATGGCTACGACGATTACACCGGCCACGCCGCCGGTGGCATGGAAGCCTGGACCCAGCTCGGGGCGGCCGCCGGCATCGAGCGCGAAGCGCTCTGGTCGCTGAAACAGGTCGAGCCCGGCGTGCGTTTTGCCTGCGATGCCTATGTCGAATTTGCCCGTCGCCAGCCCTGGCAGGAAGCGGTTTGCTCGTCGCTCACCGAGATGTTCGCACCGCAAATTCACAAGGATCGGCTGGCCGGCTGGCCCGACCATTACCCGTGGATACAGGCATCGGGGCTGGCGTATTTCAGGAGCCGGATTCCGCTGGCGCAGCGCGATGTTGATCACGGCATGGCGGTGACGCTGGCGCATTTCACGACGCGTGCGCAGCAGGAACGGGCGCTCGACATCCTGCAGTTCAAGCTCGACATCCTGTGGGCGATGCTTGATGCCATCGAAAAGGCGTATCCCGCATGACGACCACCAACGAACAAATCACGCCGGCCACGCCCAAACTGAATCGCCACTTCCGCCTGCAGTGGGAAGAAGCCCAGCAATGCCATGTGCTGCTGTATCCCGAAGGCATGGTGCGCCTCAATGCCAGCGCCGGAGAAATCCTGCAGCTGTGCGATGGCGTCACCACCGTCGAGCACATCGTCGCAACGCTGGAACAAAAATTCAACACCACCGGCTTACGCGCGGATGTCGATGGCTTGCTGGTGCACGCGTTCGCGCAGAACTGGATCGTCTGATCATGAAGCCCATTCCATCTCCACCTTACTGGCTGCTGGCCGAGCTGACCTATCGCTGCCCGCTGCATTGCGCGTTCTGCTACAACCCGGTCAATTATGAATCGGTGCGCAATGAACTCACCACCGCCGAGTGGTTCAAGGTGATGCAGGAAGCGCGCGCACTCGGGGCCGTGCAGCTGGGATTTTCGGGGGGCGAACCGCTGCTGCGCGACGACCTCGAAGCGCTGGTCACCGAGGCACACCGGCTCGGCTTTTACACCAACCTGATCACCTCCGGCGTTGGCCTGACCGAGGCGCGTTTGTCGGCATTGAAGCAGGCTGGCCTCGATCATATCCAGCTGTCGTTCCAGGATTCGACCAAGGAACTCAATGATTTCCTGAGCAGCACCAAGACCTTCGACCTGAAGAAAAAAGTCGCGGCGCTGATCAAGCAGTTCGACTATCCGATGGTGCTCAATTGCGTGCTGCACCGGCACAACCTGCCGCACGTCGACAAGATCATCGAGATGGCGCTGGCGCTGGATGCCGAATATCTGGAGCTGGCCAATACCCAGTATTACGGTTGGGCCATGAAGAACCGCGACCAGCTGATGCCAACCCGCGAGCAGCTGCGCGACGCCGAAGACGTCGTGGCGACCTATCGCGAAAAAATCGGCAAGCGCTGCAAGATCCTGTTCGTGATTCCCGACTACTTCGAAGACCGGCCCAAGGCCTGCATGAATGGCTGGGGTTCGGTGTTTCTCGGCGTGGCGCCCGATGGCATCGGGCTGCCTTGCCACAATGCGCGCGACTTGCCGGGACTGGACTTGCCGAACGTGCGCGACATGGCGATGCACGAGATCTGGTACGACAGCAGCGCCTTCAACAAATACCGTGGCGACGATTGGATGCAGGAGCCGTGCCGCAGTTGTCCGGAGAAGGCGAAGGACTTCGGCGGTTGCCGCTGCCAGGCATTGATGCTGGCCGGTGACGCGGCGGCGACCGATCCGGTGTGCGCCAAGTCGCCGCTGCGCGAACGGGTCGACAAGATCATTTTTCAGGCGGCCAATCGCGACGTAGTGACCACGTCGGCCATCGTCGAGCAGCCGATCATTTTCCGCACGGACCACAACTCACGCACATTGGCTTGATCGGGTATAAGTACCGGCATGCAAAATCCTGCCGACCAAGCCCTTAACATCCGCCTGATCATCAGCGGCCTCGTCCTCGTCATCCTGCTCGGCGCCATCGAACAAACCGTGGTGGCCGTGGCGCTGCCGGTCATCGCCGGCCAGCTCAATGGTTTCGCGCAGATGGCCTGGGTGATTTCGGCCTATCTGGTGGCCTGCACGGTGGCCACGCCGATCTGGGGCAAGCTCAGCGATATCCACGGCCGCAGTGCCAGCCTGAGTGCCGCCATCATCATCTTTACGCTGGGTTCACTGGGTTGTGCGCTGGCGATGTCGATGCCGCAGCTGATCGGTTTCCGGGTCCTGCAGGGACTGGGCGGCGGCGGTTTGATCTCGGTCGCGCAAGCCACCATCGCCAATGTCGTGCCGCTGCGCGAGCGCGGCCGCTATCAGGGTTACATCAGCGGTGTGTACGCCTCGGCCAGCCTGGCCGGCCCCATTCTTGGCGGCTATCTGACGCACTATCTGTCATGGCGCTACATCTTCTGGATCAATTTGCCGCTGGGCTTGCTGGCGCTGTGGCTGGTGCGCCGGTCGCTGCGCAACCTGCCGGTCACGCATGCGCAGCACAGTGTCGATTACGTCGGTGCGGTGCTGTTCGCCACCGGCCTGACGTCGGTGCTCATTGCGATGACGCGGCTGGGGCAGGGCGTGGCGCTGGTCGAACCGTTCAATTTGCTGCTGGCCATAGTCGGCGTGACGATGCTGGTGCTGTTCGGCTGGCATTCGAGTCGCAGCAGCGAGCCGCTGATTCCGCTCTCGCTGTTTCGCAACAAGACCGTGACGATCTGCTGCGCGGTCCTGTTCCTCGCCTTTTTCCAGTTCATTTCGATGTCGGTGCTGTTGCCGTTGCGCTTGCAACTGGCCGGTGGCATGGAGGCAGATTCATCGGCCTTGCGATTGCTGCCGCTGACGCTGGCGATTCCGCTCGGGGCGTTTCTGGCGGGGCGGCTGATGAGCGCGACCGGGCATTATAAGATGCTGCAGCTAGGCGGAGCGATTGCGGCCACGGCGGGCGGCATCGCGATGGCACTGTGTCCGCTGGATCAGCCGGGTTTGATGGTAGTGGCGTTGGTGGTGCTGGGCGTCGGGCTGGGGTTTCAGTTTCCGACCTCGATGGTGGCGACGCAGAATGCGGTGTCGGTCGGGCATATCGGCGTGGCGACTGCGCTGACATCGCTGTCACGCTTGCTCGGTGGGGCGGTGGGGGTGGCCTTGCTGTCGTCGCTGCTGACGACGCTGTTGCGGCATGCGTTGCCGGATGCGCCGGTCGAGCTATTTGCGTCGCTGATGAGCGATGCGTCCGGACGGGTTGCTGCGGATGGCGCGTTCCGTCAGTTGTTCCTGATCAGCGCTGCTTGTTCGGCACTGGCACCGCTGCTGATCCTGCAATTGTCGGAGAAAGAATTGCGCGGTAAGCCGGTGCCGTCCGGCGCGCCTGCTAAGTCCTGATCGGGGTTCTCGCGTGGGCACGATGAAGCCGTGCCCAC
>AEPR01000524.1 GCA_000195205.2 Oxalobacteraceae bacterium IMCC9480
CCGCCGCTGCCGTCAAGCATTTCGGCCTGAAGAAAGTCGCGGTTGTCTACGGCAATGACGACGCCTTCACCAAGAGCGGCTACGACGTCTTCAAGACCACGCTCGATGCCCAGAAAATCCAGATCACCACGACCGAAACCTATGCCAAGGGCGACGTCGATTTCAAGGCCCAGCTGACCAAGATCAAGGCCACCAATCCGGACGCCATCGTCTGTTCGTGCCTGGCCGAAGAAGCCGCCAACATCATTTTGCAAACCCGCACGCTGGGCATGAAGCAACCGTTCATCGGCGGCAACGGCTTCAATTCGCCTAAGCTTTTCGAGATCGCCAAGGATGCGGCCGACAACACCATCATGGGCAGCCCATGGTCATCCGAAAACATGACATCGGCCAATAAGGCCTTCATCGCTGCCTACAAGACCAAGTTCAATGCCGAGCCGGACCAGTTCGCCGCGCAAGCCTATGACGCGATCTACATCGTCGCCGATGCGCTCAAAAACGTGAAGCTGACCGGCGCGCTCGACAAGGATCGCCTGGCCCTGGCCGAGGCGCTGCCTGCCGTCAAGCTCAATGGCGCGACCGGCGCGTTCTCGTTTCGTCGTGCCACCGGCAAGGATGGCAAGCCGGCCGGTTACGATGCCGACCAGGATGCGATCGTCAATATCGCCAAGGGCGGCAAGTTCGTTCTGCTGAAATAAATCACGCGTTAAATTTTCGTCACGACGGTTTTACCTGCGGCATTCCCGGCTCACGCCGGCCATGCCGCAGCTTCATTTTATGCAGGGACTATGCTCGAACAACAACTGATTAATGCCCTGTCGCTGGGCAGCGTGTATGCGCTGTTCGCACTCGGGTTCACGCTGGTTTTCGGCGTGCTTGGCGTCATCAATTTATCGCATGGCGCGATCTTCATGCTGGGCAGTTACACCGCCCTGCTGCTGGTCGAAAAAATGGCGCTGCCGCTCTGGCTGGCGCTGCTTGCGGCGATGCTGGTTGCCGGCCTGATCGGCCTGCTGGTTGACTACCTCGTATTGCGGCCGCTGCGCAAACGCAATGCACCGCACCTGTCACCGATGATTGCCTCGATCGGCGTGGCCATCATGCTGACGAATCTGGCGCAAGGCCTGTTCGGTGCCGAAAACAAACGCTTCCCGGTCGGCACCATTCCCGAACAGAGCATCAGCTTCGGCGACCTGCACGTGACGGCGGTCCAGATCGGCATCGTGGCGATTTCATTCCTGCTGATGATCGTGCTGCTGGTCGTAATGCGGCGCACGCAACTCGGTCGCGCCCTGCGCGCGATTGCCGAATCCCCGAAAGCCGCCGCGCTGCTGGGCATCAATGTCGAAGGCCTGTTCCTGCTGACCTCCTTTACGGCGGCAGCGCTGGGCGGTGTCGCCGGCGTGCTGGTCGGGCTGTCGTTCAATGCGATCTCGCCGTTCATGGGACAACCGATGCTGCACAAAGGGATCGCCGTCATCATCCTCGGCGGCATGGGCGATATCCGTGGCGCGATGATAGGCGGGCTGTTCCTCGGCTTTGCCGAAGTCATGAGCGTGGCTTATCTATCAAGCGATTTCCGCGATGCGGTCGCCTTCGGCCTGCTATTCGTGATCCTGCTGGTACGGCCCTCCGGCATGTTCGGCAAAGTGCTGGAAAGGAAGGCCTGACATGATGGAATGGTGGCAAGCTTTCTGGTCGACCTACAACACCGTCATCTTCAGCATCGGCGTCAATGCGATGCTGGCGCTGTCGATCTACCTCACGCTGTCCTGCGGTTTGCTGTCGCTGGCCAATGCCGCCTTCATGGGCATCGGTGCGTATGCTGCAGCGATGCTGACAATGCAGGGCGACGTCTCGTTCCCGCTGGCCTTGCTGGCTGCCGGCGTGCTGCCGGCACTGGTCGCGCTGATCATCGGCATCCCGACGCTGCGTTTGTCCGGCGTGTACCTGGCGATGGCGACACTCGGCTTTGGCGAAGTGGTGCGCGTGATCGTCCTCAACCTCGACGTGACGGGCGGTCCGATGGGCCTCAACGGTATTCCGCTGAAGACCGAGTTCTGGCACATCCTGCTGTTGCTGGCGCTCACGCTCTACGTGCTGGCACGCATGCGCCGCTCGAAGATCGGGCGCGCCTTCGAAGCCATCAAGGCCGATGAAGTCGCGGCCCAACTGATGGGTATCAATGTCGCAGGCTACAAGCTGCTGGCCTTCGTCACCGGCGCGGTCATTGCCGGTGTCGCCGGTGGACTCAATGCGCATTACACCTTCACGATCGGCCCCGGCAATTACGCGTTCGAGAATGCCGTCGACATCCTGACCATGGCCGTCTTCGGCGGCACCGCCAACCTGATCGGCCCGACCTTGGGCGCGACCATCCTGACGCTGCTGCCCGAAGTGCTGCGCGAGTTCAAGCACTTCCGGCTGGCCTTCAATGGCCTGATCCTGATCGTCGTCATCCTGTATCTGCCGAAGGGCATCTGGGATCCGGCGCGCATGCGTGCGCTGTTCAAGCGCACCTCAACCAGCAAGAAGGAGATCTGATGCTACAAATGAATCAGATCAGCAAGCAGTTCGGCGGCCTCAAGGTGCTGCAGGATGTCAGCTTCACAGTGCCGCAGGGCGGCATCTTCGGCATGATCGGACCGAACGGCGCAGGCAAGACCACGGTCTTCAACCTGCTGACCGGACTGCTGCAGCCCAGTGGCGGCAGCATCGTTTTCAATGGCAAGAA
>AEPR01000523.1 GCA_000195205.2 Oxalobacteraceae bacterium IMCC9480
CGGCACCTCCTGGACCGGCATGCAAAAAGCGGCTTTCCAGCTGGCCAGATGATGCGCAAACAGCCCGCGCTCCCGACACCAGGCATGAACTTCTTCGACACTCATGCCGTGGGTTTCCTGCAGGGCCAGCAACTGGTCTTCCACGTGCCAGTCTTGCGGGCGCTTCTCTTTGCTGTCGGGGCGGGCTAAGTTTTTTCACGCTGTGCGATTTCCTCTTCATCCAGTATTTCAGGGACTCGTGGCTGATATGCAATTCCTGCGCGATCGACTGGATCGTTCTGCCATCGCGGGAGTACACCTTCACCAAGGCTTGTTCGATAAATGCTGCTGAGTACGATGACGTCATTGTGGCCTCTATGGGATACATCAGGA
>AEPR01000522.1 GCA_000195205.2 Oxalobacteraceae bacterium IMCC9480
ACTCGATGGACGCCCGACTCATGATTGGATCTCCGTCATGGAGGACCTGCTTACTGACGGCAATCGACCTTTGGCTTACTCAGTTGGCTACGGAGAGCGCCTGTATAAATTTGCAGGACAGTTCCTCCAGTCGACCGTCCATTCGATCCATACGCGTTGGTCGGTCGAGATGCTTGCGAGGCCCGCCACCATTGACCACATTAAGTTCGCGGACCTAATCCTTGCTAAGAAGGGCGTTGACGGGCTGTTTA
>AEPR01000521.1 GCA_000195205.2 Oxalobacteraceae bacterium IMCC9480
GTGGGCACGATGAGGCTGTGCCCACCCTACCCAACCTGCGTCGCATCGCCTCCCGGGATAGGATTCCGGTCGCCTACAAGCGTCGGAGGGTGCAATGCCCTACGGTTATTGCACCCGACGACTACAGCTACAGCCAACCCGATTTCTTGAAGCGGTAATACAAGTAGCCGCACACGGTCGCCACGATAGCCAGCGCGACCGGATAGCCGTAGGTCCATTGCAACTCGGGCATGTGCTGGAAATTCATGCCCCAGACACCAAAAAAGGCAGTGGCCACCGCAAAAATTGCCGCCCATCCTGCGAGTCGTTTGTTCACTTCACTTTCATCGATGCTGACCATGGCCAGGTTGACCTGGATGGCAATACCGATGGTGTCGCGGATCGCATCGATCGACATGTTGATCCGCGCAAGATGATCATGGACATCCCGGAAGTATTCTTTTGAATTGACGCAAATCGGCGGCACCCGGCCGCCGTCCAGTTTTCCGACCGCTTCCATCAAGGGCGCGACCGCGTGCCTGAGCGTGACCACCTTGCGTTTGAGTTCATAGAGTCGTTCTACATTGGCGCGTTGCGCGCCTTTGATGAAGATGTTTTCTTCTATCGTTTCGAGTTCTGCTTCCAGCGCTTCCAGCACCGGGAAGTAGCGATCAACCACCGCGTCCATCAAGGCATACAGGACGAAGGCCGGACCTTGCTTGAGCTGGTGCGGTTCGCGCTCGCAGCGTTGCCGCACACCCAGGAACCCCAGTTGAGAGCGGATACGCGTGGAAAGCACATAATTTTCCCCGACGAACACATCCACTTCACCGACATGCAATTTCCCCTCCACCAGTTCGATGGAATGCATGACCGCAAAGAGCGAATCACCATACTCTTCAATTTTCGGTCGTTGATGTCCGGATAGCGCATCTTCCACGGCCAACTCATGCAAACCGAATTCGTGTTGCATCTGTTCGAGTTCCGCCGGTTCGGCTTCTTTTAATGCGACCCAGACCAGACAATCCGGAATCTTGATGTAGTCACTGATGTCTTCGACGGGAACGTCGCGCAGCTTGTTGCCTTCCTGGTAGGCGACGCAATTGATGAGCATGAAAATTTGCCTCCGGAGTAGGGCGGTCTTGTGGTGACGGATATCCTGCGAATGAAGCCAGAGTGTAACTGGTCGTGCTGCCGGATTCGTCGCGGACTCAAGGCAATGCACTGCCACCTGTGACAGCGTCGACTGCCATTGGCAGTCCTGTGCGCACCGGCAGTGGCTGGAGTCGCCGGCGGGCCGGCCTGCTTGCCCCGTAAAATACCTGCGTTGCCCGGGCGGATGGACTGGTATGGTTATTGCGACTGCTGGACCCATCTTCATCCGAACCCGCTTTTTCCGGAGCCATGCCATGACCATTCCCGCACGACTGCATATCGAAGGCCACTTCGATCCCGCCACCTGGACCGTCAGCTACGTAGTGCTGGACACGTCCACGCTGCAATGCGCGCTGATCGACAGCGTGCTCGATTAC
>AEPR01000520.1 GCA_000195205.2 Oxalobacteraceae bacterium IMCC9480
TTTGCGGTACGGTCTCGTATGACTGAAGCTTAGAGGCTTTTCTTGGAACCACTTCCGATTGCTTCGCTTATAAATAAGCTGGCCTCAACCCCTTGAATTACGCACCCGGATTTACCTAGATGCCTTCTACAAGTCAAGGACCGGGACTTCCAACACCCGGACAACCTTCCGCGATCCGTCCCCCCATCGCATCATACGACGGTGCAGGAATATTAACCTGCTTCCCATCAGCTACGCATCTCTGCCTCGCCTTAGGGGCCGACTCACCCTGCTCCGATGAACGTTGAACAGGAAACCTTGGGCTTACGGCGTGGAGGCTTTTCACCCCCATCATCGCTACTCATGTCAGCATTCGCACTTCTGATACCTCCAGCATCCTTTACAAGACACCTTCGCAGGCTTACAGAACGCTCTCCTACCATATC
>AEPR01000519.1 GCA_000195205.2 Oxalobacteraceae bacterium IMCC9480
GAGCATCCGGTCACCGAAATGATCACCGGCCTCGACCTGGTCGAGTGGCAATTGCGGGTCGCCTCCGGCCAGCCGCTGCCGCTGCGCCAGGACCAATTACAGATCAACGGCCACGCACTCGAAGCACGCATCTATGCCGAAAATCCGGAGAAGGGTTTCCTGCCGTCGATCGGCACGCTGCGCCATCTCGGCACGCCGGCTGCGATCAGCTTCAGCACGCCGATCGACCTGCACGAACACAGCGTCATCCGCATCGACAGCGGCGTGCGCGAAGGCGATGCGATCTCGCCGTTTTATGATCCGATGATTGCCAAGCTGATCGTCTGGGGCAAGGACCGCGATGCCGCGCTGCGCCAGATGAGCGAGGCGCTGTCGCAATACCGGATCGTCGGCCTGTCATCGAATATCGGCTTCCTGAAACGGCTGGTCGAGAGCGCACCATTCGCCGGTGCGCAGCTCGATACCGGGCTGATCGAACACAACCATGCAGCGTTGTTTCCGGCACCCGTGGCGGCAAGTCTGCCGGTGCTGGCGCTGGCTGCTGCGGTACTGCTGCAATCGGCGCAATCCAGCGATGCCAGCCCGTGGTCCGGCACCGATGGCTGGCGCATGAACGTGCCGCTGCAGCGCACGCTGGATTTGTCCGACGAGGCGGGTGCCTATCCATTGCGTGCAATTTACTTGCGTGATGGCTATCAGCTCGCTCTGGGCGACGACACCTTGGCCATGAAAATCATCCGCCGCGACGGCGATGCGATCACGCTGCAACTTGGCGCGCACACCGTGCGCGGCACCGTCGTGCGCGATGGCGAACAGCTGCATGTGTATCTGGATGGCCAGCACAACACGCTGACCTGGACCGATCCGCTCGCGCATTCCGGTGCGACGAAGCCGAAGGCGGACGCCTGACCGCGCCTATGCCGGGCAAGATCGTCGCGGTGCTGGTCGCCGCCGGTGATAGCGTCGAAAAGGGCGCACCGATGCTGATCATGGAAGCCATGAAAATGGAACACACGATCACCGCGCCCGCCGCCGGCGTGGTCGAGCAAGTGCTGTACGCGGTCGGCGACCAGGTCGCGGAAGGCGCGCCCTTGCTGTCGTTTGCCACCGCAGTGATTGCCTAACCAGGAGCGAATCATGCAGATTATTTTTTACGCCGATGGCGGTGCCGCCGAGCAGTGGCTCACCGAATTGCACAAGGCACTGCCGCTGGCCGACGTGCGCGTCTGGCAGGAGGGCGACAGCGCCCCGGCCGATTACGCCGTGGTCTGGAAACCGCCGGCGGCGATGCTGCAGGGACGCACCGGCCTGAAGGCCATCTTCAATCTCGGTGCCGGTGTTGACGCCATCCTGCAACTCGGCGGTTCGCTGCCGGCCGGCGTGCCGGTGGTGCGGCTCGACGATGCCGGCATGGCGGTGCAGATGGCCGAATACGTCAGCTATGCGGTGCTGCGGTATTTCCGCCGCTTCGACGAATTTGACGCGCAGGCGCGCGACCATCAATGGCGCTTTCTGAAGCCGCGCCGCAAGGAAGAATTTTCGGTCGGCATTCTCGGCATGGGCATACTCGGCGCGCGGATTGCCGAGGCGCTGCTGCAGTTTGATTTTCCGGTGCGCGGCTGGAGCCGCAGCCGCAAGGAAATCCCAGGCGTGCATTCGCATGCGGGTGTCGACGAGCTCGATGACTTCCTCGCGCAATCGCAGGTGCTGGTGTGCGTGCTGCCGCTCACACCCGGGACTACCGGCATCCTCGATCGCGCCACGCTGGCCAAATTGCCGAAGGGCGCGTATCTGGTCAACGTCGCGCGCGGCGCGCATCTGGTCGAACGGGATCTGGTGGACTTGCTTGATGCCGGGCATCTGGGCGGCGCGATGCTCGATGTCTTTCACGACGAACCGTTGCCGTCCGACCACCCGTTCTGGAACCAGCCGCGCATCACGATCACGCCGCATGTCGCGGCGCTGACCTTGCGCGGCGACAGCGTGCGGCAGATCGCCGCCAAGATCAAACAGATCGAGCGTGGCCAGCCGGTTGCCGGCCTGGTCGACATCACCAAAGGATATTGAAATGACCCTGCCCACCCACGTCAAGATTGTCGAAGTCGGCCCGCGCGACGGCCTGCAAAACGAACAGCAAACCATCCCCGCCGAGATCAAGATCGCACTGGTCGACCGGCTCACCAAAGCGGGATTCCGCAACATCGAAGCGGCGTCCTTCGTCTCGCCGAAATGGGTGCCGCAGATGGCTACCTCGACAGATGTGATGGCGCAGATCGTGCGCGGCAATGGCGTGGTGTATTCGGCGCTGACACCCAACATGCAGGGTTTCGATGCGGCGCTGCAGGCGCGGGCTGACGAAGTCGTGATCTTCGCCTCGGCCTCGGAAGCGTTCTCGCAAAAGAACATCAATTGTTCGATCGCCGAATCGATCGAACGCTTCCGCCCGGTCGCCGCCGCCGCCAAACTGAATGGCTTGCGCCTGCGCGGCAGCATCAGCTGCACGATGGGTTGCCCGTACCAGGGCGCGGTATCGCTCGACAGCGTCGCCGACGTGGTCGCCCGCCTGCGCAACCTCGGCTGCGATGAAATCGACATCGCCGACACCATCGGCGTGGGCACCCCGCATCAAGTGCAAGCGGTGATGCAGCGCGTCGCGCAAGAGTTTCCGCTGGCGCAGCTGTCGGGGCATTTTCATGACACTTACGGGCAGGCGCTGGCCAACATTTACGCCAGTCTGGAAGTCGGGATTGCGATTTTTCATGCGTCGGTGGCGGGGTTGGGCGGGTGTCCGTATGCCAAGGGCGCGACCGGCAATGTTGCGACTGAAGATGTGCTGTATCTGATGCAGGGGCTGGGGATAGCGACCGGCATTGATCTGAATGCGGTTGTTGATGCGGGGCAGTTTATTTCGCAGCATCTCGGGCGTAGGGCGGCGAGTCGGGCGGGGAATGCGATTGCGGCGGCGCGGGTGGG
>AEPR01000518.1 GCA_000195205.2 Oxalobacteraceae bacterium IMCC9480
TTTGCTCGCCAGCGAAGCCGCCGATAGCGCCCCCAGATGCGTATCGACCAGGCGTCCGCCGGCATCGTAGAACAGCGTGGTTGGCAGGGCGGTCGAGCCGATGGCCTTGCCCAGCAAGGTGCCGCGATCGAGCACGACATTGGTCAGCACGAACGATTCGGCGGCCAGATAGCCGGCCGCGATGCCGGCGTTTTCGCCCTGATTGACGAAGACAAAGGTGACGCCGGCATCGCGCTGCTGCGCCGCCGATAGCACCGGCATTTCACGCCGGCAGGGCGGGCACCAGCTGGCCCACAAATTGACCACCATCGGTTTGCCGCCGGCCAGTGCGGCCAGCGTGACGGGTGTGCCGGCCAGTGTGGTCAGCGCCACGTCCGGCAGCGGTGCCCGTGTCGTCATGCGCAACATGCCCGGCGCGCCGGACGTGCTCCATGCCAGCACCCCCGCCAGCAAGCCCAGCGCCAGCGGCCGGCGCAAGACCGGCGCGCGCCAGCCGCGCCACAGCACGAACAGCAGCGCGACAGCGACCCCGGTCCAGCGCTCGAAGCCACCATCGCGGATATCGAGAATGGTCCACGGCGCTTGCCGGTACTGCTCGAACCACATCAGCACGAACACCAGCCGGGCGGCCAGCAACGCCACCAGCAGCATCCCGGTCAGCGTATCGACGATGCCGACACGCTGGCGACGGCCGACCAGATGACCGACCCCGGCGGCGATCAGCAAAGACAGCGCCAGCAGCAAGTGACTGACCTGCATCGTCAGCGGGCCGAGGCTGACGTTGAGCATCAGGCGGCTGCCGGCTTTCCGGCGACCATGCCGAAGTTCTCAGGCATCTGCACGGCCACGACTTCACCGCGTGCGGTGATGACGCCATCGGCCGTCACGGTGGTGGTGACGATGACCTTGCGACCTTTGATTTCCTGCACGATGCCGCGGATTTCCAGCCGGGCTGCGAGCGGGGTTGGCTTCAGGTAATCGACCTTCAGCGAACCGGTGACAAACCGGAATGGCGGCAAGGTATCCATGGCCCGGTCCTCGCTGCGATACATGGCGGCGGCTGCGGTGCCGGTGCTGTGGCAATCAATCAGCGAGGCAATCAGGCCGCCGTAGGTAAAGCCCGGCATGGCGATGTGGAACGGCTCCGGCTGGAAATGGGTGACGGTCTCGTCGCCATCCCAGAAAGTCTTGATCTGGTGGCCATCGTCATTGAGTCGGCCGCAACCGAAACAGTGGGCGACGTTGTCGGGGTAGTACTCCTGGAAGGCATCCATGCAGTCTCCTGAAAAGTGCGCGTGAAGTCAGTCGAACGCGGGCAAGGTCGGCGTCGTGACCGCTTTGCCGGCATCACGCCAGCCATCGTAGCCACCGGCGATCGATTGCACGTTGCGGTAGCCCATGTCGAGCAGGGCCGACGCGGCCAGCGCGGCACGACCGCCGGTCTTGCAATACAGGACGATATTCAGGTCGGGCCTGGCGTACTCGGGCTTGCTGCTCATCGTGAATTCCATCATCCCGCGCGAAATCGCCAGCGCACCCGGGATATGACCGGCAGCGTATTCATCGACTTCGCGGACATCGAGGACCACGTCGGCAGCGCGAACAGCCGGTTCGGCGTCCTCGAGGGCGACTTCGCGGATGCGGGTTTTGGCGGCGGCGACCAGTTCGTGAGCGGTTTTCATTGGCGTTCCATTTTTAAGGTGAAGGGGTGGTCAGGCTAACAGGTCATGGCGCGCACGCCCTGATCAATGCCACTTGAGCCACACCGCCAACCCCAGCGCCGCCGCACACATCCAGCCCGAAAACAGCCAGCGCCACACCAGCGCATGCGGCACGAAGCCGACGCCGCGTACCATCCCGGCGCTCATCGCGATGAACAGCGCGGTGGCCAGGGCGTGGTCGGCCTTGCCGGCGCTATCGGCCATCATCAACGGATAAATCGTCCCGGCCAGCATGATCAGGATGGCCGTGGCGAGGCTGGGCAGATGGATGGCGGATGGCTTGGCGGCGCTGCTCATCCGGCCTCCTCGTCATCGGCTTGCAGGCGACGGGCGGCTTCGTTTTCACCCCACATCGCGTTCATGATGGCGAGCAGTATTGCAAAACCGACTCCCAGTATCCAGGCGAAATACCACATGGTTTGCTCCTTGAAATTAGTAGGCCGAATGCTCATTGGCGCGGATATGCGCGACGGTCACCTTGCCGCGCATGATGCGATAGGCCCACGAGGTGTAGACCACGATCAGCGGCAGGAAAATCAGCGTGGCCCAGAACATGATGGCCAGGCTCAGATGGCTGGACACGCTGTCCCAGACGGTCAGGCTGGCATCGGGCATCGACGACGACGGCATGATGAACGGGAACATCGACGCGCCGGCCGTACCGATGATGCCGACCACAGCCAGCGACGACGCTACGAAGGCACTCAGCGTGTGCCGCACCAACAGCAATCCGGCCGCCAGTAGTGCACCGGCCAGCGCCATGGCCGGCAGCAGCCACAGCAAGGGTTGCTTGCCATAGTTGAGCATCCACGCGCCGGCTTCGCGCACCACGGTCTTGCCCAACGGGTCCGGCAAGGCACTGCCATCAATCACGGACGTGATTCGGTAGCCGTCGATGCCCTGCAGCCAGATGCCGGCGGCGATGAACGCCAGCACCAGCACGATGGCGGCCGTTACGGCACCCCGGATGGCACGTTGCTGGATCACGCCTTCGGTGCGATGGGCCAGGTAGGTGCCGCCTTGCAGCGTAATCATCGCGCTGCTGACCACGCCCGACAGCAGCGCGAACGGATTGAGCAATTGCCAGAAACTGCCGGTGTAGGTCGACACCAGATAATCATCGAACTGGAACGGTACGCCTTGCAGCAAATTGCCGAAGGCGATGCCGAACACCAGCGGCGGCACCGCACCGCCAATGAACAGGCCCCAGTCCCAGGTGCTGCGCCAGGTCGCGTTATGGATTTTGCTGCGGTAATCGAAGCCGACCGGCCGAAAGAACAGCGCCCACAGCACCAGCATCATGGCCCAGTAAAAGCCGCTGAAGGCGGTCGCATACACGATAGGCCAGGCCGCAAACAGCGCACCGCCAGCGGTGATGAACCAGACCTGATTGCCATCCCAATGCGGGCCGACGGTGTTGATCACGACGCGGCGTTCGAGGTCGCTGCGGCCGACAAAGGTCAGCAGGGTGCCGACGCCCATGTCGTGGCCATCCATGATGGCGAAGCCGACCAGCAGCGCGCCGACCAGCAGCCACCAGATGATTTTGAGGGTGGCGTAATCAAACATGATTGCTCTCCTTGAGGTTGACGTCATCGGCATAGCGACCGGTGCCGAGGCTGCCCGGGCCCTGGCGGGCGAACTTGATCATCAGGAACATCTCGACAATCAGCAGCACCGTGTAGAACACGATGAAGCCGGCCAGCGAGCCGTACAGGTTGTTGACGCTCAGTGTGGACACGCTCATGTGGGTTGGCAGCACGCCATAAATGGTCCATGGCTGGCGGCCATATTCGGCGACGAACCAGCCCAGTTCGCAGGCGATCCACGGTGCCGGCAACATCCACAAGGCCCAGCGCAGCAGCCAGGGTTTTTGCGTGCAGGCCGATTTGAGCGTGCTCCAGAATGCGATGCCGAACAGCAGCAGCATCGCAAAGCCGAGCCCGACCATGATGCGGAAGGCCCAGAACATCGGCGTCACGCGCGGCATCGTGTCGTTGACGGCGCGCTCGATGATGGCCGGCGTGGCCTGGTTCACATCGACGACGTATTTTTTGAGCAGCAAGCCGAAGCCCAGATCCGCCTTGTGCTGCTCGAACACTTGCTGCGCCACCGTGTCAGTGCGGTGCTTGCGCAAGGTCTCGAGGGCATTGACGGCGACGATGCCGCGGATGATGCGTTGCCGGTTTTTTTCCTTGATCTCGTGGATGCCGGGAATCTGCTTGGTCACCGAGCGCGTGCCGATCAAGCCCATCACCCACGGCACTTCGATTTCCCAGTTGTTCTTCGATTCGGCTTCATTGATGCTGGCTACCAGGGTCAGGCCGGCCGGTGCCGGCTTGGTTTCCCACATCGCTTCGATGGCGGCCATCTTGGTTTGCTGGGCTTCGCCGACCGTATAACCTGATTCGTCACCGAGCACGATCACGCTCAATACCGAAGCCAGCCCGAAGGCGGCCGCGACCCGGAAGCTGCGCTTGGCGAACTCGACATCGCGCTTCTTGAGCAGGTACCAGCTGGAGATCGCCAGCACGAACATCGCGCCGGTGACATAGCCGGCCGATACCGTATGGACAAACTTGGCTTGCGCCACCGGATTGAAGACGACGGCCCAGAAGTCCACCATCTCCATGCGCATCGTCAGGTAACTGAATTCCGATCCGACCGGATTTTGCATCCAGCCATTGGCGATCAAAATCCACAGTGCCGACAGGTTGGTGCCGATGGCCATCAGCATGGTCACCAGCAAATGCTGCGGCCGGCTCAAGCGGGACCAGCCAAAGAAAAACAGGCCGATCATTGTCGATTCAAGGAAGAAGGCCATCATCCCCTCGATCGCCAGCGGCGCGCCGAAGATGTCGCCGACATAGTGCGAGTAGTAAGCCCAGTTGGTGCCGAACTGGAATTCCAGCGTGATGCCGGTGGTCACGCCGAGCGCGAAGTTAATGCCGAACAGCTTGCCCCAGAAACGCGTCATGTCTTTCCAGATGACCTTGCCGGTCATCACGTAGACGCTTTCCATAATCACCAGCAGCCAGACCATGCCCACCGTTAGCGGCACGAAAAGAAAGTGGTATAGCGCCGTGGCGGCAAACTGCAGCCGCGACAAGTCCACCAAATGTTCTGAAATCACTTTGCTGCTCCTTGAGTCGATGTTGTTCCGGTGATCCGGTCGGCAACGCCGTTGTCATCCACGCTAACGCCGGCGTCGCGGATGAACAGCCACCACAGCGCAGCCAGCACCACCAGCTTGATCAGCACGGCGAGAATGAGTTTGCGTAGCAGGCGTTTGTCGGAAGGGGTCATGGAACCGGTACCGCAGGTTCCATGCCATGGAGCAGAAAGGGACTTTATTGTTTTAAAACAGTGATGTGGCGGCAGGGCGTAAAACCCCATGAATGACAAAGAGACTGCCAGACTGCCAGGTTGGCAGGTCGTGGCAGTTCATGCAGCTGGTCTGCTCAGGCCAGACCTTGTTCCTTGAGGCGCCGGTACAAGGTCCGTTCGCTGATGTGCAGGCTGGCGGCCAGCTCGCTGCGGGTTCCCTTGAAGCTCGCCAGCAGGGTTGCCAGCGTGGCCCCGCCGTCCGCGACCACGGCAGGCGGGCGCGGCGCATCCGGCAGATACGCAGAGCGGATCACGCCGTCGTCGGCAAACAGGCGTGCGCGCTCCAGCACATTGCGCAATTCGCGGATGTTCCCGGGCCAGTCGCGCTGCTGCAACTGGACCAGCGCATCCGGTTCGATGGTCAGCGTGCGCTTGCCGGCCTCCGCGCGCTGCAGGAAGGAATTGACCAGCAGCGCGATATCGTCGGCACGCTCGCGCAACGGTGGCAGCACGATAGGAAACGCACTGATGCGGTAGTACAGGTCCTGGCGGAATTCGCCGCGCGTCATCATGGCTTCAAGCGGCTTGTGGGTCGCCGCGACCAGCCGGAAATTGGCGTGCAGTGTCTCGATGCTGCCGACGCGGCGATAGGTGCCGGACTCGATCAGTCGCAGCAGCTTGACCTGCATGCCCAGCGGGACGTCGCCGATTTCATCAAGAAACAGCGTGCCGCCTTGCGCGGTTTCGACCAGCCCCGGCTTGCGCGCGGTGGCACCGGTGAAGGCGCCTTTTTCGTGGCCGAACAGTTCGCTCTCGAACAGCGTCTCGGTTAGTCCCGAGCAATCGACGACGACGAATGGACCGCTGGCGCGTTCGCTGGCTTCATGGACGGCGCGCGCAAACAGTTCCTTGCCGGTGCCGGATTCGCCGAGCAGCAGCACCGGCAGCATCGACGGCGCGACCCGTTGCAAGGCCGACAGCGCGGCATTGAAGGCTGGCGACCGTCCGACCAGACCCTCGTTGCTAGGCCTTGCCGAGACGCTGCGCACCACCGCCAGGCGTTCGACATAGGCGGTAATGACGCCGTCCTCGTCGAGGATGGGGCGTAATTCGACATCGACATGTTCGGGGCCGCGCGGCGTGTGGTGGATGTGCAGGACACGGTCGGGGCCGCGTAACTCTTGCGCTTTTTTCATCGGGCAATGTTCGCCGGCCTGGTCGCACGGTACATCGTAGTGATGCGAGACCTGATAGCACTTGTGGCCGATGAAGGGCTTGCCGACGCTGGCGAACTGGCGCTGGTAAGCGGTGTTGGCGGCGAGGATGTTGTAGTCGGGGTCGAGCACGATCATCGGATGCGGCTCGTGCTCGAGGAAGGAGACCAGTGACTGGACCTGGGACACGCGCGGCGAGGGCGTGTCGTCTTTGTTGGGGGGAATATTTTGCATGGGCAGACTATGTCGCAGCGCTGCCATGACTGTCAAGGCAGACTGCCATCTGGCAGTCTGCGGCAAGGACAATCATGTCCGTCCTGAAAAAAGCGGCATGAAATCAACGGGCTAAGCGGGTCGTGGGATCTTTTTCTGCTTGGTATGCTTATTGCGGTAGGTCAGGGCACCTATAAGGAGAACACGCATGCAATCCACTAGCACCCGCACCACTACGCTCCAGGTCGAAGGCTTCTTCGACCCTGCCACCTGGACCGTCAGCTATCTGGCGCTCGATACGAGCACCGGCCAGTGCGCGCTGATCGACAGCGTGCTCGATTAC
>AEPR01000517.1 GCA_000195205.2 Oxalobacteraceae bacterium IMCC9480
AGCAGCAGCAGCAGGATGCGCGAGACCATCGGAATATGCGCGGCACTGCCTTCGTCATGCTCGACCGCCAGCGTCAGATGGGCCCGCCGCGCCAGCTGCGAATTGGCCGGTGCCAGCGCAATCACGGTGGCCCCGCTGGCCATGGCGGCTTCGACCGTCGCGGCCAGATGGCGCAATTTTCCCGAGTTTGAAATGATCACCGCCACATCGCGTGGCCGCAGCATCGAGGCGGACACTTCCTGCACTTGCGGGTCGGTCGCCGCCGAGGTCGGGATGCCAAGCCGGAAGAACTTTTGCTGCGCATCTTCGGCCACCAGGCCGCAACTGCCGAAGCCGTAAAAATCAATCCGGCTGGCCTGGCTGAGCGCCTCGATGACCGCCGTCAACGACTCGGCATTGAGGTTATCGCGCACTTCCAGCATTGCGGTAATCGTGTTGTCGACCACCTTCACGCCCAGATCCAGCGCCGAATCGCCGACATGCACCTGGCTGTGCGCCACCGGCACCGTGCCGGTCACGCCCGAGGCCAGCTTGAGCTTGAAGTCGGCCAAGCCCTGGCAACCAAGCGAGCGACAAAAGCGGATCACGGTCGGCTGGCTGACTTCGGCGCGACGCGCAATTTCGGAAATCGGTTCATTCATGACCACGCGCGGATGGGCCAGGATCAGGCTGGCGACTTTTTGTTCGGCCGGCGAGAAACTCGAGCGCGACTTGCGGATGCGCTCCAGGATAGGGATCGCATTGCCGCCGCCGAGATGCTCGGACAGGATCGCGGCCACGCCCACGAAGGCCGGATACGGCGCGGTGATCACGAAGGTCGGAATCTGGCTCAGGTAATCGCCGAAGCGACCCTTGTCTTCGAAGCGGGTGCGGAATGACGAACGGGCAAAGTACTCGCCCAGATGCGGCACCACGCCGCCACCAATATAGATGCCACCCAACGTGCCGAGCGTGACGGCGACGTTCGAGGCGACGGTGCCGAGCATGCCGCAAAAGCAATCGACCACTTCGAGACACAAGGCATCGGTCCCCGCGAGGGCGCGCTGAATGATCTCCGGCGTACCGAGCGGTGCCGGCGCGACGCCGTTGCGGGCAGCCAGCGCCTGATAGATCAGCACGATACCGGGACCGGACACCAGCCGTTCGGCCGATACATGCGGCCAGGTTTTCCAGCAATACTGCAGCACCGCGAGCTCGCGCTCGTCAGCCGGTGAAAACGTTACGTGACCGCCTTCGCTGCCGAGCGCCAGCCAGCGTCCGGCAGTCGGGATCAGGCCACCAACGCCGAGCCCCGTGCCGGCACCGACCAGGCCGATCACGCCGCCCGGACGGCTGGTGCCCTGGCCGACCGGCGACAGGTGGGTTTGCTCCAGATGCGGCAGCGACATCGCCAGTGCGGTGAAGTCATTGACGATCAGCAGCGTGTCGAAATTGAGCCGACGCCGGGTCGCTTCGATCGAAAACGCCCAGTGGTGATTGGTCATCTTGATCTCGTCGCCCTGTACCGGATTGGCGATCGCGATGGCGGCATGACGCACGGTCGGCTGGCCGACTTCGACCAGATAAGCTTCGACTGCGATGGCGAATTCGGCATGGTCGGCGCAGCGCAGCACGCGGATCGCCTCGATCTGGCCGGGCGCGCGTTCCAGCGCAAAGCGGGCATTGGTGCCACCGATATCGGCAAGCAGACGCGGACCGTCGAGATACATCGCGCTTTGCGCGTCGCGGGAATTAGCAGGCACTGTGGAAGACATGAAGAATCACTTTCGGATGGGCGATCAGCAGGGCCAGCGGGCCTGCATCGTTGAGGAAATCGGGGAGATGGTCAGGCGCGTCCTGCACCAGCGCAACAAGACGTTCAAGCGTGGCCAGCTTGTCGGCACCGCTGGACCAGACGTAACAATGGTGCTGGCCGATCAGCGCCTGCAGCGACAGGCCGACACGGGCGTGAGCAGCGGCTTGCGGTTGCAGCGCCACATAGCGCGCGCTGGTCTGACGTGCTTCATGCCATTGCGGCGCATCCGCGAACAGCGAGGCGGTATGGCCATCGTTACCAAAGCCGAGAATGACGACCGCGGCCTGCGCCAGCGCGGGGTTGGCGTTAGCCGTGACGGCCGATTGCTGCGCGACCGGCCATTCATCGGTGGCCGCAGCGGCCAGCGTGTCATCGACCAGCGGCACCCAGCGCGCGGCAGCGGCAGCGTCCACCAGCAGATGGCGCGCCACCAGCGCCGAGTTCGAATCGGCATCGGCCAGCGGCACGCAGCGTTCGTCGACCAGCGACACATCGATCTGCGCCCACGGCCAGGGTTGCGCAGCCAGCAGCGCAAACAGCGGCAGCGGACTACGCCCGCCGGACACCAGCAACAGCGCGCGCGGCGCACCCGCCAGCGCGTGCTCCAGATCACCACGGACCGCTTCGGCGAGCGCTTGCGCGGCGGCGGCGGCTTCGTCAAACAAATGGAATTGGATAGTCATCAGCGTTCCTCAGGCCAGGCAAATCCGGCACGATAAAGTAAAGCGCTGGACGACGCCGGCCCCCAGGTGCCGGCCGCGTACGACTTCGGCGGCTGGCTGCTGTTGTCCCACGCGTTCAGCAAAGGTTCGACCCATTTCCAGGCGGCTTCCTGTTCGTCGCGACGCACGAACAGCGCGAGATTACCGCGTATCGCGTCCAGCAGCAGGCGCTCGTAGGCTTCGGCGCGCGGACGCTTCGAGGCCTTGTCCAGCGCCAGGTCCAGCACCACCGGTTCGAGGTACATGCCATCGCCGGGCTGCTTGCCCAGGCAATGCAGCTGTATCGATTCTTCGGGTTGCAACTTGATAACCAGCCGGTTCGATACTTCACCGGCCAGCCCGATCGGCAGCGGCAGGATGGCATGCGGTACCGGCCGGAAGGTGATGACGATTTCGGCCATGCGTTGCGGCAGCCGTTTGCCGGTGCGCAAAAAGAAGGGCACGCCGGCCCAGCGCCAGTTGTTGATTTCGGCCTGCAGCGCGACGAAGGTTTCGGTGCACGAATCGGCCTCGATACCGGCCTCGTCGAGATAGCCGGCCACCGCATTGCCGCGGATGGCACCCGAACCATATTGACCGCGCACGGCCTTCTGCTCGACATCGGCCGGTGAGAGCGGTTTGAGCGAGCGCAGCACGCGCAGTTTTTCATCGCGCACGGCATCGGCATCGAACGAGGTCGGCGGCTCCATCGCGACGATGCACAGCAATTGCAGCAAGTGGTTTTGCACCATGTCGCGCAGCGCGCCGGTGTCATCGTAAAACCCGCCGCGTCCTTCGACGCCAAGTTCTTCGGCAATCGTCAGCTGCACGTGGGCAATCGATTCGCGCCGCCAGAGTGGTTCGAACAGCGAATTGGCAAAGCGCAGCGCCATCAGGTTTTGCACCGACTCCTTGCCGAGGTAATGGTCGATCCGGTAGATCTGGTTTTCGGCGAAGACGCGGGCGACCGCATCGTTGATCTTGCGCGACGAAGCGAGGTCGGTGCCCAGCGGTTTTTCGAGTACCACGCGCGCTTGCGTCAGGTCGATGCCGCTGGCGGCCAGATGCGCGCAAATCGGTTCGAACAAGGCCGGCGCGGTAGCCAGATAAAACACCCGCACACCGCTGGCCTGCTGCAAGCGCTCTGCCAGTGACTGATAGGAGGCGGCATCGAAGGCATCGATGGCCAGGTAATCAATCCGCTCCAGAAAACTTTCCCAGCCGGCGTCGTCCGCCGCCAATTGAGGACCGACGCGCTGGCGCACGCTGCTGATAAAAGCCGCACGGTCCATCGCTTGCTGCGCCACGCACAGGATCTTGCCATCGACGTGCAGCTTGTCACCACGGTGCGCGGACAGCAGCGCCGGCAGTATCTTGCGCATCGACAAATCGCCGGTACCGCCAAACAGGACAAAGGTAAATGCGGGATCGTGTTGCATCGGGTCGGCTCCAGCTGGCTGTAATAAATAAAAACTTATATTGCAATCTTAATGTAGCATTACTACAATTACAAGGCGCAAGCGGCTCTTTGGGGCAAAGTTTGAAATAAAATTCAGCTTCCCATGTAGTTTTACTAGCTAACGACCTTGATGGTATCAAACCATTGTTACCACAAGGTGGCGTAATTTCAGGTTTTTCGGACAGCGGCACTCAGACCGCCTTTGCATCATC
>AEPR01000516.1 GCA_000195205.2 Oxalobacteraceae bacterium IMCC9480
AGGCTCAGGGCGAACGGTAGGTGGTGCATCCGCTGCAATATCCACATAGCCATTGCACTGCCATCGCACTGGATGACGGGACTTACCAGCACCGCCCCCTACCCCGAACGCACCACCATCAATCCCGCCCGAAATCCAATCCGCACCGCCGGATTCGGAAACACAACCCGCTCTTCGTCATGCTCGACCCGGTACACCTGCGTGCCATCGGTAGCAATGAGCGCATCGCGCGGCAGCGCCGTGAAGTTCGGCGTGGTGGCATCGAAGGCCATCCGAAAAGCCTCGCTGTGCTTGATGATTTCCCGCACCACCTCGAACACCAGCGGTGCCACCGGATCGGTCGGTGCACTGTCGTCACGCAGCAGCCGCGCCAGCGTCGCCGCAGCGGCTGCGAAGCGACCGGTATCGTTGTCGCCGAGCGCGCTGACCTGCCCCAGCTCGACCGTCGCACTGGTCACGCCGAGCTGCGCTGCGGTGTAGGCACTGAAGGTGCTGGCCGCGCTCCGGTTCAGGATCACGGCGGCAATGCCGGCATGACCGAGCAGCGTGATCAGCGCCTGCCTGGGCGCGTCGACGATGCCTTCCGGGATCATCGCAAAGGTCGGATAAAGCGAACCACGGATGGCGGTGTGCAGATCAAGATGCCAGCGCGCACCGGCAGCCCGTGTAAAAAATGCGCTGCTCGCTACCATCAGCTCGTCGGCACGCGCTGCTTCGGCGACTGCCGACAGCAGCCCGCGCTCGCGGCAGAACAGGCGGTTCAGGTCGACGTCAATGAAGCGCCGCGCCTGCCGGATCGCGGCAATGTTGCCGACCACGACCATCAGGTTGACCGCCAGTTGTTGCGGTTCGCGGGCTAGCGCATCGAGCAGATGCGCCAGCAATTCGATCGGTGCGGTTTCGTCGCCATGCACGCCCACCGACAGCAGCACGCTGGCGCGCGATGGATCGCTGACGATCTGCAGCACGCCCGCAGCCGGTTCGCTGACGGCAAAACCGGCCGCGACAAAACGCGGCACGATGCCACTGAAATCAGCAGCAGCCAGCGCCGCGACGGCCGGTGGCAAGGTCACGCTGCGCGCGCCACGGCCGCCGGCACCACGCCTGCCGCCGTATCGCCCACCGCATCGGCCAGCGACCAGGCTTGCAGCACGGCAGACTCGAGACCGGCATCCGCAGGAGTCAGCTTGAGATTGAGCGCCGCAATGGCAGCAGCAATCACGCCGGCCGGATCCGCCGCCAGTCGCGGCAGCACGTGCGTGAGCAAGCGTTGCTGGGCGCGCCGCAATGCCTGCAGCGCATGGCTGCGCAAGCCATCCTGCGCCGGACTGGCCGATGGCTGCGTCAGGGCGCGCTCGAGCAAGTCGATGCCGGACTGGCGTCGCAACAGCATCCCGGCCTGCAGGAATACCGTCAGGCTCATGCCGGCCGGACGGGGCACCGACAAGGCGGCAAACAGGAAGTCGGCCATCCCGGCTATGGCATCGAGGCTGCGCACGGCTGCGACGAAATCATCCGGTAACTGACCGGCGGCATCCCCCAGCACCAGATCGGCCTCGCCCACCAGCGCGCGTACCGCCGACGCATCAGCGAACAAGCTGGTCAGTTCATCCATGCTGCCGGTGGCGCGCCGCTGCTCGGACGGCACCGACAACACGCCGGCGATGACTGCCTGCTGCAGCCCGCGGGTGCGGCGATCGACCTCTTTCGAGACCGCCACCGGCACTGCCAGCGCATGGGTGTCGAGCGTCTCGAACAGCGGCGCCAGGTTCAGTGCGGCCCAGGCACGCGCCCAGGCACAGACCACTTCGGTACTGCTAACGCGGAACTGGCGCGCCAGCACGCCGACCTGCAACGGTCCGCAGCGATTGACGACTTCATTGGCCAGCACCGTGGCCAGGATTGCATTGGCCAGCGGATGGGCGAGCGGGTCGCGACTGGCCACCAGCGCCGGCGGAAAGTACGGCGACAGCACGGTGCGCGCCCAGCTTTCTTCGATCAGCGGCGATTTGGCCAGCAGCGCCTTGTAATGGTTCTTGACGTTGGCGATGACCACCGCCAGTTCCGGTGCGCTCAGGCCCTGGCCAAGCGCCTGCCGGCGCGCCAGTTCGGCCACGCCGGGCAGCTGTTCGAGTTCGCGTGACAGCACGCCGTCGGCATCGAGTTCGCTGATCAGTGCAGCATAGGCATCCTGCACCGAACGGTCTTGCTGGGCCTGGGTTTCACGCGTCAGCAAATGGGTTTGCAGCGTGTTGTCACGCAAGACCAGCCGTTCGATATCGTCAGTGATGTCGGTCAGCACGGCGTTGCGGCGCGCGGCATCGAGGGTACCGGCATTGACTTCGGTATCGAGCCAGATCTTGACGTTGACTTCGTGGTCGGAGCAATCGACCCCGGCCGAATTGTCGATCGCGTCGGTGAAGATCGCGCCACCGGCCATGGCGAACTCGATGCGGCCGGCTTGCGTTGCGCCGAGGTTGCCGCCTTCGGCCACGACCTTGCAGCGCAGCGCATTGCCATTGACGCGGATGGCATCGTTGGCGCGGTCCTTGACCTGCGCGTGGGTCTCGGTCGAAGCCTTGATGTAGGTGCCGATGCCGCCGTTGTAGAACAGGTCGACCGGTGCCAGCAGGATCAGGTGCAGCAGCTCTTCCGGCGCGAGGCTGGTGGCGTCGATGCCAAGCGCGCTGCGCGCTTCGGGTGACAGTGGAATGCTGCGCGCACTGCGCGGCCACACGCCGCCGCCTGCCGAGATCAGCGACTTGTCATAGTCATCCCACGACGAGCGCGGCAATGCGAACAGGCGCTGACGCTCGGCGAACGAGGTCGTCACATCCGGGGTCGGATCGATGAAAATGTGGCGGTGATCGAAAGCCGCCACCAGCTTGAGCTGGCGCGACAGCAGCACGCCATTGCCGAACACGTCGCCGGACATGTCGCCGACGCCGACCATCGTCAGCGGCGTGGTGTTGATGTCATGTGACATTTCATAGAAGTGGCGCTTGACGGCTTCCCACGCACCCTTGGCGGTGATGCCGAGTTTTTTGTGGTCATAGCCGTTCGAGCCGCCCGAGGCAAACGCATCGCCAAGCCAGAAGCCGCGTTGGACGGCAATGCCGTTGGCGATATCGGAGAAGGTCGCGGTGCCCTTGTCGGCCGCCACCACCAGATACGGATCGGGACTGTCGTAGCAGACCGTGTCGGCAGGCGGCACGATGGCACCCTGCTCGCGGTTGTCGGTCAGGTCGAGCAGGCCGGCAATGAACAGCCGGTAGACCGCTTCGCCTTCGGCCGCGATGGTCTCGCGGGCGGCATCCTTGGGCATCATCTTGCAGACAAAACCGCCCTTCGCACCGGCCGGCACGATGACCGCATTCTTGACCATCTGGGCCTTGACCAGGCCCATCACTTCGGTGCGGTAATCCTCCATCCGGTCGGACCAGCGCAAACCGCCGCGGGCCACCGGACCGCCGCGCAGATGCACGCCTTCAAAGCGGCGGGCAAAGACGAAGATCTCGCGATACGGACGCGGCTCGGGCAACAGCGACAAGGCACTGGCATCGAACTTGAGCAGCAGCGTATCGCCGCGCTGGCCAGGCTGGAAATACGAGGTACGCAGCGTCGCCAGCATCAGGTCGGCCACGCTGCGCAGGATGTCTTCGGTGTCGGCATGGTTGACGTCGAGCAGATTGGCCCGCAGCGCCGACAGCGCGGCCGTTCCGGCTGCGCGTTGCATCTCGCTTGCCGCCGGATCAAAGCGTTGCTGGAAACTTTCGACCAGGGTGCGCACATGGCCGGGCTGCTTGCGCAGGCAATCGGCGATGTAGCGCAAGCTGAAGCGGCAACCGGCCTGACGCCAGTAACTGGCATAGGCGCGGATGACCTGGACTTCGCGCATGCGCAGGCCGGCTTCGATGGCCAGGCCATTCATGCGACCGTCTTCGGCCTGGTCATTGAACAGGGCTTCGAACAATTCCTGCGCAGCGCCTGCCACGCGGGCGTCGCCAAGCTTGACGGCGCTGGCCGCATCGACGCTCAGGCTGGTGATGAAATAATCAGCACCGTCGGCCAGCGGCACCTTGTAGGTCTGCTCGCGTTCGATCTCGACGCCGGCGTTGTGCAATGCCGGCAGGATCATCGACAGCGAGGGCACGCTGTTGATCGAGAACAGCCGGATGCTGACGCTATCCGTGCTGTCGCCATCGATACGCACCGTCACCGGCGCAGCCGAGGCAGCGCGCTGCAAGTTGAGGACGTCGCGATAAGCCACTTGCGGTGCGGTAGCGGCGACATAGTTGACCGACAGCGCAGCGCGCAACTTGTGCAGGTCGTTGCGCACCTGCGTGTCGGCGGTGCGGTCGACCAGCGTATCGAAGCTGGTGTGCCAGCCTTCGACCGCCGCCACCAGCGGCTGGCAGATGGCCGCATCGAGGTCATCGAAGCTGCGCGCTGCGGTCGCGATCAGATAGATGCGTGCCAGCGGGCCATCGCTGACCTGGGTTTCTGCGCGCACGTCGGCTGCGCCCGAGCGCGTCTTGAGCTCTTGCGTGATGGTGCGTACCAGCGCGGCGCTGAAGCGTTCGCTCGGCAGATACAGGATCACATTGAGATGGCGGTCATAGACATCGCGGCGTGCAAAGGCGCGCGTGCGCGGTTGCTTGTAGAGCGATACGACGCTGCTGCACAGCCGCGCCAGCCAGGCCGGATCGGCTTCCATGGCTTTGGTGCGCGGCAGCGATTCGAGGATTTCAAGGAATTTCTCGGCACGGAAGCCCTGCTGGCGGACGCCGGCTAGCGTCAATACCTGCTTGATGCGGCCGCGCGCAAACGGCAGCCGACCGAGCGCAGTCGCAGCTGCCGCGCGGGTGAACAGACCGATGAAGCAATGCTCGCCCTGCAGATGACCGGTGGTATCGATATCGCGCACGCCAATGAAGTCCAGATGCAGGTCGCGGTGCAGCGTCGACTGGACATCGGCCTTGACGATGGACAGCGTGTCATTGCGCTTGGCCAGCAAATCGAACTCGCCGGGAATGCCGGCCAGCGAGGTGTCATAGACCGGATGATGCGGATCACGCAGCACGCCGCAGCGGCTGCTCACATCGCGCACCAGCTCATGCTCGCCGGGCAGCGCGCGGTAGTACGCGTAGCCGAACGCCTCGTAGCCGCCATCGCGGGCCCATTCGATGAAGGCAGCGACTTCGCGGCCCTCTTCGGTGCCATTGGCGGCAGCCAGCGCGGCCACGCCGGTCATGCGGGTTTCCAGTATCTCGGCATCGCGCTGCACGCTGGCGGCGTCGCCGGTGACCATCTCGATGCGCGCAGTCAGCGCGGTCAGCGTGGCGCTATCAAGCGCGTCCGAGAGCAGGCACAGCACATACGACTCGAACGGTTCCGGACCGGAGCGCGCCGATTGCGAACCCGTGATGCAGCCCTGTGCATCGCGCTGCACCGACAGCACCGAGTTGAGTACGGCGCGCGATTGCACGCCCTGTTTGCGCAAGGCCATCACGATCGAGTCGACCAGATAAGGCATGTCGGGATTGAGGATCAGTAAGGCGGTGGCCTTGCCACCATGGTCTTCGGCATAGTCGGCGGCAATCACCTGACTGGCACCGGCGTTGCATTGCGCGGTACCCGAGAACGCCTCCCACAGTGCTGATGCCAGGCTTTGCGGCGTCAGCCCGGCCAGGTCTTCTTCATGCAGCGAGTCGAGCCAGACTTCAATGAGACGGGCTACCGGATTGGCCTGGACCTGGCCGGCGTGGGCCAGTACCAGTTGCAAAGTTTGGGTGCGTAAATCGTGTGACGAAGCGTTCATAGATTCCTCAATCGTGACTTGTGAAGCAGAAATTGGAGAGTGCGGGTGGATTTAAGACGACCAGTCTA
The DNA here is from genome assembly GCA_000195205.2 of Oxalobacteraceae bacterium IMCC9480. GTDB lineage: Bacteria > Pseudomonadota > Gammaproteobacteria > Burkholderiales > Burkholderiaceae_D > Actimicrobium. Next base: position 5,890 of record AEPR01000516.1, read on the forward strand.
GGAGTGTTGGTCCCGTTTCTTGTTTTGAATATACCGCTTTCGCCGTAGCTTGTTCGCCGGCTCGCGCACTTACAACAGCTAAAAAAAAGCCTCCGCGAACGGAGGCTCTATGCGGCACCGCTGTGGCGCCCGGGCAAAAAACCGTCCGGTCAGTTGAAGTTGTACTTCGCCGAAAAGTCCAGCCGGCTCATGTCGCCGGTCTCGCCGGCGAGTGTCTTGCGCTTGCCGTAGACCAGTTCGGTACCGATGTCGACATTCTTGACCGGGTTCCAGATGAAGCCCAGATGCGTTTGCCAAACCGATTCGTTGACACCGTAACGACCGCTGTCGAGCGCATTGGCGCGGGCAAATTCCGTGTACTCGTTATTGAAGTTCTTTTGCGCGCCTACCGACATGTTGTAGCGCAAGCTTGGTGACGATTTGATCTGGTAACCGACCACAACACCGACGGCTTTTTCCATCAGGATGCGGTTCGCTGCCGGATCGTAAAACGCGCCTTCGATGTAATTGAAGTAGCGGCCGATGCCGGTACCGCCGGTCAGGTTCCAGGTCAGGAAATCTTCGCCGACCGTCTTGTACATCCCGCTTGCTGCGACGCCAAAACCACGGCGCGAGGCATTGATGCCGGCACCATCGTTGACCCGATGCTCATGCGACACCATGCGGAAACTGACCGCGCCGAAATCAAACGGCTTGTCCCAGCGACCGACCAGGTCCGGCACGCGCGAGAAACCGGCAGTGGTGACCGAACCGGTCTTGTCGAGCACGTAGCTCACCGAGTTCTCGGCCGCAACCGTGAATGTGCCGTAGTCCTTGGTCGGATACGCATAGCGGATCATCGGCTGGCGGATGAAGGTCGAACCGATCGGGCCATTGAAGTCGACGGTCTCAGGGGCGTTGTCGACATCCATGAAGGTCGACCAGGTCTGGCCGATCAGCAGGCCGCCGAACGTACCGTAAGCCTGGCGCAGCCGGAAATCGTAGCTGTTGGTTGCTTGCTGCGTATAGATGTTGCCGATGGTGCCGGTCACGGCCGCATTGCCGGTGCGCGGATCGTTATTGAAGTCGCCTTCGAGCTTGATGCCCATAGGACCGTATTGCGTTGGCGTGCTGGCTTCGATACCCAGGCGCGAGGTGCGCGCATGCAGGTAAGTGCGGCCGCTGCGGTTGGCACCGGCCGAACCGTTCAATGGCGAGTACGGCACAAAGCTGGCGTAGTCGGTATCGGCATTGTCGGCGCGGAATTCATGGACCATGTTCAGCTCGGCGAAACCGTAGATGCGCAAGGAGGTTTCCGAATTCGGCAGGCGGAACGAGTTCGGGATATCACCGACCACGACTGCATCCTTGGAACGCAGTTCGACTTGCTCGATGCGGTCGGCCAGCTCGGTGTTGAGCGCGGTCTGCGCTGGCGCAGGTGCAGGTGCAACAGCAGCAGCAGCCGTCGGTGCCGGCGTCCGCTTCTCTGCTTTCAAGGCGTCGAGTTCGGCGCGCATGCGCTGCATTTCAGCGCGCATTTCCTTGAAGTCCTTGGCGCTTTGGGCCTGCGATGGCAGTGAGATCGCCGCCAGCGACAGCAGGATGGCGGTGCTCAGGG
>AEPR01000515.1 GCA_000195205.2 Oxalobacteraceae bacterium IMCC9480
TGCGTACCGCCACGGAATAGACGGCGTCGGTTTTCAGTGCATTGCGATCCGCTACCAGCCAGCGGCTGGGCCGACGGATCAGTGACAGCGCGTCGTCAAGCGTACTGAAACTTTGCTGCAAGCGGCCGAGGATAGCGGCATGGTATTGCCGGGTCAGGACGTTATAGGACAGGCGGATGGTCTGGGATTCGGTAATGGCTTTTTCGTCGAACCAGTACCAGCGCGGGCGCGTCAGTTCGACTTCGGTCGTGAAATACAGCGGCAGGCCGTGGGTAATGGCGTCTTCCAGGCCGCGATTGAGTTCAAAGGCGAAAGTCGCCGACAGCTTGACGCCCTCATCGGTCGACTCCAGATGGGCTTGCGTGATGTCGACACCTTCGGCGTGCGCCACGGGTCCCAGCAAGAGCAGCAAGGCCACCATCCAGCCGCGCAGCAGCGTCACCACGGTAATCCGGTGCGCTGGCATGGCCGCGGCATCATGAGCTCGCATCAGCCCGCCGGCTTCCTGAATAAGGCATAAAACAAACCATCATGATCTTCATTGGAGGTCGCCATTGGCAATAACTGCCCGGGGGCAGGAAGCCGTTCGGCCTGATTGCGCATGGCAAATGCGGCAGCTTGCGCTTCGGATTCCTGTGGCCACAGCGAGCAGGTCACGAAGAGCAATTTACCATCGGGTGCCAGCATGCGCCAAAGATTGTCGAGTATGCGCGACGACAGGGCCGCAAGTTGCGCCGTGTCTGCTTTGCGCCGCAACCAGCGAATATCCGGATGACGCCGCAAGATGCCGGACGCCGTGCAGGGCACATCGGCCAGAATGCGGTCGAAGGGTTTGCCGTCCCACCAGTCGGTCGCGGCGGCATCGCCGGCGACCAGGCGCGCCGTCAATTGCAGCCGCTGCAGGTTTTCTTCGATGCGCTTGAGGCGGCGCGGGTCGGAGTCCAGTGCGATCAAGTCGAGCTGCGCGCGCTCCAGCAAATGACCGGTCTTGCCGCCGGGCGCTGCGCAGGCGTCCAGCACGCGCATGCCGTCGCGCGCATCGAGCAACGGTGCGGCGAGTTGAGCTGCGGCATCCTGGACCGACACCAGTCCTTCCATGAAGCCGGGGATCTGCAGGACCGGCACCGGTCGCTCCAGCCGGATCGCATCGGGACCTACCTGGCGCGCGAGGATCTGCTGGTCTGCCAGCAAGGCCAGATACGCATCCGGCGTCGTGCGACGCTGGTTGACGCGCAAGATCAGGGGCGGTGCTGCATTGCCGGCATGGAGAATGGCCTGCCACTGCTGCGGATAGGCATTGCGCATCGTATCGATCCACCAGCCGGGATAATTCCATTCGGCAACTGGTTGCCGCAGCACCTCGGCCAGCAAGGTGGCGCGTTCGCGCAGGAAGCGGCGCAACACGGCATTGACCATGCCCTTCGCATGCGCCATGGCCGGGTCCGCGCTGGCGGCCTCCACTGCCTGATTGACGACGGTAAAAATTTCGTAGGGGGCGGGCAGATCGGATTCATCGCGATCGATCAGTGTCAGTGCGCAGCACAGCAATCCGTGCAAGGCAGCCGGCTCCGGTGCCCGCGAGGTCAACAGGGTCACCAGAGCGTCGGCGCGCCCGAGACCACGCATCGCACGGTACGCAATATCCTGGATCGCCCCGCGTGCCTGGCCGGACGTATCGGCATAACCCTGCACGCGCGTCAGTGCCTGCGGCAAGGCCGTACCACCGCGCACGAGCGCAACAGCATGGGCGGCACTGCGCAGGCTGAATGCCAGTGAATCAGGTTTCAAATCAAGTGTGGCCATGGTTTAGCTCCGGGCAAAGGCAATGCGCGCACCAAGTGCGATGAAGGCGGCGCCGACGCAGCGTTCCAGCCAGAGCCTGACACGCTGGCTGGAACCAGCCCGTCGTGCCAGCGTTCCGGAAACCAATGCAGTGCCGCAGTTCCAGCCGGTCGACATCAGCACGAACACCACGCCGAGTATGAGAAAAGAAAGTGTCTTGCCCGTGGCATCCGGACTAACGAATTGGGGGAAAAAGGATAGGAAAAACAGCACGACCTTAGGATTGAGCAGGTTGGTGACCAGCGCCTGCCAGAAGATGACGCGCAGTGGACGGGCGGCGCTGGCTTTTGCCGGTGCGCCATCGACCGTGGCGCGCGTTAGCAGCATGCGCAGTCCCAGGTACATCAGGTAGATGCCGCCAGCCAGCTTGATCAGGGTGAACGCGGTCGCCGAAGTTGCCAGCAGCGCGCTCAAGCCCAGCGCCGCCGCGACCGCATGCACGCAGCATCCGGCGGAAATGCCCAGCGCCGAAGTCAATCCTGCTGCACGTCCCTGCGCCACGCTACGCCCGACGATAAAGGCGGTGTCGGGGCCGGGTGTCGCATTGAGCAGGAGGACGGCCATGCAGAAATAGCCAAAGTCGGTAACGCCGGGAATGCTCATCGAAGGTTCTTGCCAGTAGCATTTGCGGAAAACGGTGATTGTAGCGGTGCAGGTCCGCTTGCGCGTACCCCGAGGCACTTTTATGGCATTTAAACTGCGCTCCGGGCTAGTCCACAGCATGTGCCCCTGTTCCTTTTTGCGGCTAATCAATTCTTGGTTGCCTGTTTTTTTTGACTAATTGCAAAAAGACTGAAATAACGATGAAATAGTTGTGGTGCGACGCACAAATAATGTGGCATACTCGGGCCGTCTCCTCCATTACTCCTCCAAGAGTATGGATTTCAGCCCGCTCCTTGAGCGGGCTTTTTTTTTGCGTGCGCAGCATTTATATTGCTATGCGGCAATTTCGTCCTGCCGGGCAGCCCATCAGTCTGGTCAGATATTGACAATCCGGCTACCTCTTGGCGGCGCAAAATCGCCAAGCCGTTCAATGAGTCGCGTGTCCAGAGCATCTTGCGGGCTCAGGTGCAGGTCCGAGTGGGCATGCACATCCCACATCCGTTGTGTCAGTTTGATGTGCCGGCGCAGGATGGCCTCGGTGCGGCGGTCGTCTGCCATCAGCCCATCCGCGATGATCTGGAGTGTCTCCGGGCGGGCACCGACTCCCGCCGTGGCGTGGGATTTGTGGATCATGAAGCGCGCGGTATCGCTGGCGATCCGGCGCTGGCCGGCCAGGAAGACGGTGACGGCAATCGAGGCAACCGCACCGCCGTTGTACATCACCAGATCCAGCGGGGCATTGCGCAGTGTGTTGTAGAGGCAGATGCCGTCGCTGACGTAACCACCGTTCGACTGCAGCAGGATATGGGCGGTGTCGACATCGTCGGCAGTCATTTTTTCGAGGGCGTCAAAGACCCGTCTCACCATATCGCTATTGATATCGCCGGCCAGAGTGAAGTAGCCGTCGCGACGCTGAGCGTGCTCGTTGTCCGTCATACCGTCTCCTGCAAGCCGATGTCATGCCCTGATGTTCTCCGAACGTGTTGGTGACGAGTGTGTGTTGTCGCACACAGGAGGTCGAATGATGTGGCCACGCGCGTGTATGCTCAGGAAGGTTTTTCTGAAGAAAGAAGATAGGCATGCTGACTGAAATCCGACAAGCGACCCAAAGCGACCATGACGCAATTTGCCTCCTGGCAGAAGAAATCAATCTGCAGCATCACGCCCACAGTCCCCATGTTTTTTCTGCGCCGCCTGGCATCGAACGTGATGCTGATTTCTGGCGCGCGGCGATTGACGATGGCGATGGCATCTTGCTTTTGGCGACGCGGGAACAGCGGGTGGTGGGCTTGCTGCGCGCCAGAATGATGTTACCCGCGGAAACGCCGTTCCTGAGGTCGCGGTCGGTCTGCCACATCGGTACTGTCGTCGTGACCGTGTCCATGCAGGGACAAGGGATAGGCAAGTTGTTGCTCGATGAATCCGAGCGGTGGGCGAGGAGCAATGCTGCCGAAGAAATCCGGCTGGAAGTATTTGATGCCAATGGTGCCGCGATCGGTTTCTATGACGCGGTGGGTTTCGGCATGCAATCGCACATCATGACCAAGGCCCTGTTGCCCTTGTAAAAGCAGCCGTAGGGCGTTGGTCCCCCCTCAAAATTTACAAGGGGGCGGGTCACTCAGTACATCCGGGCGAGCATCACCGGACTGCAGAGTAAAGCGTCAGACTCCCCACAAAATATCGTTTTTGCCGGCGTGTGCCGCACGCAGCATTTCCATCAACGGATAGGCGCGGGCCGAAAAGGTGACGGCGGTTGTCGGTTCGTGGCCGCTATCGTCACCGTTGTCACCATGATGGGCATGCACATCATGTTCGAGTTCATCGGAGGCAGGATGCAGACGGCTGGCAGCTACTTCTGCCTCGAGAACGGCCAGCGCATGGCCGGTTTCTTCGGCGGTGATGACACCACGGGTGACATCCTTGTGAAGCAGGTCGAGCAGGCGGCGGGCGTGCACCTTGTACATCGTGACTTCGCCGGCGGCTTTGGATTTGAAAGTGACTAGCATGGCGTATTCCCTGTTTTTGATGTTAGTGAGGCGGACGTCGAGCGGTAGGATTGTAGCGTCACTGTAGCGGCAACGCTGTGTGCCGGGTCGCTTATTAACTTATTTGCGGCCCGGGGTATGTCATGGCAATTTGAACGACGTCATGAAGGTGTCGACCTGTTCGCGGGCAATGGCTTTTTCGGGGCCGGTAACGATGACCTGGTAGGCCCGCTTGTTATTACTGACGAAACGGGCGATCAGCAAGCGTGGCGCGCCACCGGCCGGTGCCCCGCTGGCTTCCAGGTCGATGGTGTTGCCTGCGGATTTTTCGCGCAGGACGGCACCGTTGATATTGCGGACCATGGCGGTTTTCATTGCCAGCAGGGCGATTTTTGCCGCACTGTCATCGGCCAGTTCGACGCTACCAACCGCGTACGTCACGTTATCGATTTCAGCAGCCATCATGGTCATGGAGACCTTGACACCGTCAAGATCGATCTGCCGCGTCAGCGTCGCTGGCTTGGCCGGCATCAGTATCGAAAATGCTCCGTCGGTAGCACGGATTTCCCGCCAGTCATGGCTGGGCGTGCAGCCCGCCATCAGCGTCAGCAAAGTCAGCAGTAATAGGGTGGCGACGTGTTTCACGGAGTTCGGGTAGAGGATTTTCATGGCGAGCATGGTAACAGGGCCGCGCGCCGGAATGGCGGAGTTGGACTTTTCCCGGCATTCACCCTGCATCGACTGAATGGTCCGCGCTGGTCATTGTTCACGCAAGCCGCGGCGGTACTGGATGGCCTCGCCGACATGGAGAGGCCCGATCTGAACAGCGCCGGCAAGGTCGGCAATCGTGCGTGCGACCTTGAGTACGCGATGGTAAGAACGCGCCGACCAGTTCAATCGCTGCATCGCCGCATGCAGTAACTCGGCAGCAGCCTTCTCGGGCTGGCAGTGGAGGTCGACCTCGCTCGTTGACAGCAAGTTGTTGGTCTTGCCCGCCCGCTGTTGCTGACGGTCGAAGGCGCGCTGGACACGGAGCGCAATGACGGCCGAAGTCTCTCCACTTGCGGGCTTCAACAGGTCGGCATGCGGCAGGGCTGCGACAACGATTTGCATGTCGATGCGGTCAAGCAGCGGTCCGGAAATCCGGTTCTGGTAGCGCGCCACATTGTCCGGCGTACAGCGACACTGGCCGGAGGGGTGCCCGGTGTAGCCGCAGGGGCAGGGGTTCATCGCTGCGATCAGCTGGAAACGCGCCGGAAAGTCGGCTTGCCGCGCGGCCCGTGAAATCGTGATGCGACCTGATTCAAGCGGCTCGCGCAAGACCTCGAGAACGCGCCGGTCAAATTCGGGTAATTCGTCGAGGAACAGCACGCCGCGATGGGCCAGCGAAATTTCGCCCGGGCGGGGCGTACCGCCGCCACCGACCAGTGCCACGCCCGACGCCGTGTGATGCGGCGACCGGAACGGCCGCACTTTCCAGCGTGCCGCCGTGAATCCGCCGGACAGCGATTGCACAGCGGCCGATTCGAGTGCCTCGTCGTCGGTCATCGGTGGCAGGATGCCGGCGAAGCGCGCTGCCAGCATCGATTTGCCGGTGCCGGGCGGACCAATTAGCAAGGCGCTGTGATTTCCTGCGGCGGCAATTTCGAGCCCGCGCTTGACCTGCAACTGACCTTTGACATCCGAAAAATCAGGATAGACGTCGGCAACCGGTTCGGCCTTGCAGTGATGCCGTGCTAGCCGGTTATCGCCGTCGGCGGCGGCAAAGTGTGCGCAGACTTCCAGCAGGGAATTGGCCGGATAGATCAGGGCATCCTTGACCAGTGCCGCTTCATCGGCGCTGGCGCGCGGCAGGATGAATCCGCGTCGTGCACGGCCCGGGTCGTCACCACGGTGCATCGCAAAAGTCATCGCGAGGGCGCCGCGTACCGGGCGCAGTTCGCCGGACAAGGACAGTTCGCCGGCAAACTCGTAATCATCGAGTTCACCCGCCGGCATCTGTCCGGAAGCGGCCAGGATACCGAGCGCGATCGGCAAGTCGAACCGGCCCGATTCTTTGGGCAGGTCAGCGGGGGCGAGATTGACGGTGATGCGGCGGGCGGGGAATTCGAAGCGGGCGTTTTGCAGCGCGGCGCGGACCCGGTCACGGGATTCCTTGACCTCGGTTTCCGGCAAGCCAACGATCATGAAGCTCGGCAGCCCATTGGCAAGATGGACTTCCACGGTGACTTGGGGGGCCTGCATGCCGGCCAGGGCACGGCTCTTGAGTACGGCGAGGCTCATGGGGGGATCGCATTCTTGCTGGAACAGCGGTTCGGATCAGTGTGATCGCGAGCAAGTTTGCAATGAGGAATGACGACGAATGTTGATCTGCAGCAGAAACCGGCCGGATAGCGCGGGGGCGCCATCCGGACCGGATGATTATGTTGGCTTGTTCAATTGTGCTTCGAGCGCCGTCACCTGGAGTTCGAGCGCCTCAAGGCGGGTGCGGGTTTTTTCCAGTACCTGGGCCTGGATATCGAACTCCTCGCGGGTGACCAGATCGAGCTTCGAAAATCCCTGGGACATCATCGCCTTGACGTTCTTTTCGATGTCCTTGGCTGGCGAATTCTCGATGGCCTGGCTGATCTTGTTTTGCATGTCAGTAAAAAAATTGCTCTTGTCCATGTTGTTACCTTTCCGGGTAGTAAGGCACCGTAAATGTGCGCCAATCGGTGGCGCGCCATAAATTGGTGCGGTTGAGTCAAAAGCCGCGCTATTGTTGCAGTGGCAAACAATGGTTATTTGCCTTAAAGACACTTTTCCGTGCCAGAAAAGGGTGGCACGAGTCCTGCTAATGTAGATCGAAACCCAAGGTTCTACCGTCTTTTTTATCCATAAACTTCTATCAGGGAAACAAAATGAAAAAACTACTTCTCGTTACGGCCATCGCAGCCACCTTTATGGGTAATTTTGCTCATGCAGAAGACGCCAAGCCCGACAATGAACTGAGCTTCAACGCCGCGCTGTCGTCGGATTACCGCTATCGCGGCATTTCGCAATCGCGCCTGAAGCCGGCGATCTCGGCCGGCGCGGATTTCGTCAACAACCCGACTGGCTTCTATGTGGGTACATGGGCCTCATCCATCAAGTGGATCAAGGATGCCGGCGGCAAGGGCGACATCGAACTCGATATCTATGGCGGCAAGCGCGGTGAAATCGTCAAGGATGTGTCGTATGACGTCGGCGTACTGACCTACGTATATCCATCAAACAACCTCGGCACCAGCGCCAACACGACCGAAATCTACGGTCAAGTCGGCTACGGTCCTGGCTATGTCAAGTACTCGCATTCGGTCACCAACCTGTTCGGTTTTGCTGACAGCAAGAATAGTGGCTACCTCGATATCGGTGCCAACATCGACGTCGCCGAAGGCACCGTACTGAACCTGCATGTCGGTCACCAGTCGGTCAAGAACAATTCCTACTCCAGCTACACCGACTACAAGGTCGGCGTGACGAAAGACTTCGGTTTCCTCAGCGGCAGCCTTGCCGTGATCGGTACCGATGCCAAAACGGGCGCTTACCCGACTCCTTCGGGCAAAGACAACGGCAAAACGGCACTCGTCGTCGCCATCAGCAAAACTTTCTAATCGAGGCCAGTCATGAAACTGATTACCGCCATCATCAAACCGTTCAAGCTTGACGAGGTCCGCGAGGCTTTGTCCGCCATCGGCGTTCAAGGTATTACCGTGACCGAAGTCAAGGGTTTCGGTCGTCAGAAAGGGCACACCGAGCTGTATCGCGGTGCCGAATACGTCGTTGATTTCCTGCCGAAGACAAAAATCGAAGCCGCCGTGGATGACGCCATTGTCGATCGCGCGATCGAGGCAATCGAAACCGCTGCCCGCACCGGCAAGATCGGTGACGGCAAGATTTTTGTCTACGATCTGCAGCATGTCGTGCGTATCCGTACCGGTGAAACCGGCAAAGAAGCCCTTTAAGGAGTTATTCATGAAAAAACAGTTTGCAAGCTTCCTGGCTGCCGGCGCGCTCTTGCTGGCAGTCGGCTTCGCACCTGCCGCCGTGGCCGCCGATGAGGTAGCCCCGGCCAAGGCTGAAGCGGCCGGTGTCGCCGCACCCGCCGCTGATGCTCCTGCGGCTCCGGTTGCCGCAGCCGCCGCAGCGCCCGCCGCCGGCGAATTGGCCGTACCGGCAGCACCTGCTGCTGTCGCACCGGTACCAAACAAGGGTGATACGGCGTGGATGATGGTCGCCACCTGCCTCGTGATCCTGATGACGATTCCCGGTCTGGCCTTGTTCTACGGCGGCCTGGTGCGCTCCAAGAACATGCTGTCGATCCTGATGCAAGTCTTCACGATCTTCGCTGTCATCGTGGTCCTGTGGTGCATCTATGGCTACTCGCTGGCATTTACCGAAGGCGGTGCCTTTATCGGTAAATTTGATCGCTTGTTCCTCAACGGGATCTTTGATCCGGTCAAGGGCACGTTCGCTACTGCCGCTACTTTCAGCAAGGGTGTCGTAATTCCCGAGTTCGTCTTCGTGGTGTTCCAGGCCACATTCGCAGCAATTACCTGCGGCCTGATCGTCGGTGCCTTCGCCGAGCGCGCCAAGTTTGCTGCCGTGCTGATGTTCATCGTGATCTGGTTCACCTTCTCGTACTTGCCGGTTGCGCACATGGTCTGGTTCTGGCCTGGTCCGGATGGCATCAAAGACGCTGCTTCGCTGGCTTCCGAGTCGGCCAAGGCGGGCTGGTTGTGGCAAAAAGGTGCGCTCGACTTTGCGGGCGGTACGGTGGTCCATATCAACGCCGCTGTCGCGGGCCTGGTCGGTGCGTACGTGATTGGCAAGCGGGTTGGCTACGGCAAGGAAGCGATGGCACCTCACTCGCTGACGATGACCATGATAGGCGCGTCGCTGTTGTGGGTGGGCTGGTTCGGTTTCAACGCCGGTTCGGCACTCGAAGCCAATGACATCGCTGTGCTGGCCTTCGTCAATACCCTGCTGGCAACGGCTGCTGCAGCAGCATCGTGGATCTTTGCCGAATGGCTGACCAAGGGCAAGCCATCAATGCTCGGTGGTGCTTCCGGTGCGGTTGCCGGTCTGGTTGCCATTACGCCAGCATGCGGTTTTGTCGGCCCGATGGGTGCCCTGGCAATCGGCCTGCTGTCCGGCGTGATCTGCCTGTGGGGTGTCAGTGGTCTCAAGCGCCTGCTGGGTGCCGATGATTCGCTCGATGTGTTCGGCGTCCATGGCGTCGGCGGTATCCTCGGTGCCTTGCTCACCGGCGTGTTTGCTGCGCCATCGCTAGGCGGTCAAGGTATTTACGACTATGTCGCCAACAAGATCTCGCCGGATTACTCGATTGCCGGTCAGGTCTGGATCCAGGCTCAAGGCGTGATCACCACAGTGATCTGGTCGGCAGTGGTATCGCTGATCGCCTACAAGCTGGTCGACATGATCATCGGCATGCGGGTTGTGGAAGAAGACGAGCGCGAAGGTCTGGATATCTCCAGCCACGGCGAGTCGGCTTACCATTCCTGATCCACGATTGCAGTACCTGTCGTCTGTCCGCATAGCGCTGGCAGACGACGCAAAAAGCGCTTCCCGTGAAGCGCTTTTTTTTGTTCCTGGCTTTTAAAAAGGGGTTTTGCCCTGACATACAAGCAACTTGGGATTCCGGTTCCCTCAAGCCCCGCGCGAGGATAACCGTTAGAATCTGCTCCATCTTGCAGCCGCACCCTGCACCGCTCAGTCAAAGGCTTAAATGGTTCCGCATCTCGTCACGGCCCTGAATGGCCCGCTTCTCGATCTCGAAAAGAAAATTCTCAACAACACGCCAGCTATCGAACGCTGGTTCCGCCTCGAATGGCAAGAGCACACCCCGCCATTCTATTGTTCGGTCGATTTGCGTAATGCCGGCTTCAAGCTCGCCCCGGTCGATACCAATCTGTACCCGGGTGGCTTCAACAACCTCGCACCGGAAATGCTGCCGCTGGCCGTCCAGGCAGCGATGGCCGCCATCGAAAAATACTGCCCCGATGCCAGGAATCTGCTGCTGATCCCGGAAGGCAATACCCGCAATTCGTTCTATCTGCAAAACATCGCCCGCCTGATGCAGATCTTCCGCCAGACCGGCCTGAATGTGCGTCTCGGTTCGTTTTCACCCGACATCACCGGCCCGACGCCGATCGACCTGCCCGACGGCACCACGCTGACGCTGGAACCGCTGGAGCGCTCGGCCAATGGTCGCCGTCTTGGCCTGAAGAATTTCGATCCGTGTACGATCCTGCTCAACAATGACCTGTCGGCGGGTATCCCGGAAATTTTCGACAACCTCAATGAACAGACCCTGCTGCCGCCGCTGCATGCGGGCTGGGCCGTGCGTCGCAAGAGCAATCACTTTTCGGCCTACGACGAAGTCGTCAAGAAGTTCGCCAAGATGAACGACATCGATCCGTGGATGCTCAATCCGTACTTTGCCAAATGCGGCCAGGTCGATTTTAATGACCATTCCGGTGAAGACGCGCTGATCGTTCAGGTCGACGCGCTGCTGACCAAGATCCGCAAGAAGTACCGCGAATACGGCATCAAGGAGACTCCGTTCGTGATCATCAAGGCCGACGCCGGCACCTATGGCATGGGCATCATGACGGTCAAGGAAGGCAGCGAAGTGCGCAGCATGGATCGCAAACAGCGCAGCCGGATGGCCGTGGTCAAGGATGGCCTCGAAGTGACCGACGTGATCCTGCAGGAAGGCGTGCATACCTTCGAGCGGATCAATGATTCGGTGGCCGAACCGGTGGTCATGATGATCGACCGCTACGTCGTCGGTGGCTATTACCGCGTGCATGCCGACCGCGACATCAATGAAAACCTCAATGCTCCCGGCGCGCATTTTGTCCCGCTCGCGTTTGCGCAGCAGCACTCGCTGCCGGACATGCATGCCAAGCCCGGTACGGCAGCACCGAATCGCTTTTATCTGTACGGTGTGGTGGCGCGGCTGGCGCTGCTGGCAGCATCGATTGAACTCGAAAAAACTGATCCCAACCCGGAAGTCTACTAATGAAAATTGCCTTCATTGCCGATCCGCTGGACGGCTTCAAGACGTACAAGGATTCGACTTACGCGATGATGGCCGAAGCCGTATCGCGGGGGCATCAGATCTATGCCTTCGAGGCACGCGAGATGGCCGTTACCGGCGGTGCCGTCACCGCCAACGTGGCACAACTGACGCTGACCGGCGAGCCGCTCGACTGGTACCGCGCCACGCCGCCCGAAGCCCGTTCGCTGGCCGATTTTGATGTCGTCGTGATGCGCAAGGATCCGCCATTCGACATGGAATATGTCTACGCCACGTACCTGCTGCAGCTGGCCGAAAGCCAGGGCGCGCGCGTCGTCAACAAGCCGGCCGCAATCCGCGACCACAATGAAAAATTGGCCATCCTGCAGTTTCCGCAATACACCACGCCGACGCTGGTGACCAGCGACGAGCAGCGCCTGCGCGCGTTCCATGCCGAGCATCGCGATGTCATTTTCAAGCCGCTCGATGGCATGGGCGGTACCGGCGTATTCCGCATCAAGGATGACGCCATGAACCTTGGTGTGATCATCGAAACGCTGACCGCCAACGGCCACCAGACCATCATGGCGCAGCGCTACATCCCCGAGATCGTCAAGGGTGACAAACGCATCCTGCTCATTGATGGCGTCGCGGTACCGCACAGCCTGGCGCGGATTCCGCAGGGCACCGAAATCCGCGGCAACCTGGCTGCCGGCGGGGTCGGCGTGGCGCAGCCCTTATCTGAGCGCGATCTCGAAATTGCCAATGGCATCGGCCCGATACTGGCAGCGCGCGGACTGTTGCTGGTAGGATTGGACGTCATTGGCGGGTG
>AEPR01000514.1 GCA_000195205.2 Oxalobacteraceae bacterium IMCC9480
CCTGCCGATGATCGTATGTGGCGCGGACTCCCTGGTCGCGTATTTATTGCGCGTTCGTTTGTTACGCCAGGTATTTATCAATTACGGTTTTCCGAATTTGGTCCGGAAACATTAGCCGTGAAAGTCGATGGCCGGTATATGGTCGTACCAGTCCGGTTATACAACGGGAAGGCTTATTTCGGTGACCCGGTGAGTTTCGGAACGATCGACAGCGTCCCTGCAGTTGTCGAGACAAAATCAAGCAAGCCAATTACGGAAATAAAGCCTGTTCCGAAAAAGACCAAAAAAGTTATTAAAGTACAAGCCGAGTGATTGAATAAATCCGAATTTTTAAAATATCGTCGTGTTCTCTGGAGTAAATATCATGAAATCAATGTTCAAGGCGTTAATTATTATTGGCTATCTGGCTGTAACAGTATCTGGCGTTCACGCACAAACTCCCCCGGCAGCCTCCAGCAATATCGCCACGAAGCTGATCGTGCGCGGTGATCTGCAAGGGCTTCAAGTAATCGATTTGCGCTCGCAGCGACGCGGCGATGTATTAGTCGTGCAAGCACAAGTTGCCAACCTGGAAATTCGTGACCTGCGTTTGTATTATCGATTCCGTTGGACTGATAGTGCCGGGATGCTCGTTGGTGACGGAGAAGTGTGGAAGCCGATGGGCTTCATGGGTAAACAAAGTCAAATGCTAAGCGGCGTTGCACCAGGTCCGCAAGCGGCCGACTTTAATATAGAGATGAGCGCCGAACCACGTTAATAGTACAAAACGTGCTGTTTGGTTTTTTATTTATTTTTAGGATTATTCCGATGAAATCACAATTTATTTTACTAATTAAAATCACCATCTTGTTCACCTCGTTGGTATTCACGTCAGCGTGTACGACATTGTCTCAACCAAAGGTGACCGACAACCAGTCGACCACAATCAACAATCAAAAAATGTCCGGGCTGTCTGACATTGAATCCCCGTCTAAATCATAAATTACTGGCTTATTGGAGTGAAAAAAATGAAACGTTCGATTTTGGTAGTGCTGGCAACTGCCGGCCTGGTCTCCACTTTGCTGAGTCCTGCTATGGCGCAAGTCGCTTATGGTGACAGTAAAGCAGTTGAAACAGTAACGAATGAATTTGGTTCTACCGACCTGCAGATGATTGCTGAAAAAATGGTTGGTTCGCTAGTACAAGATCCGATTCTGGATGGGCGTCCGACAATGACCTTGTCTAATGTGAAAAATAAAACCAGTGAATATATCGATACCAAATCGATCATGAACACAATCCAGACGACTCTTGTCAAGAGCCGGAAAGTCAAGTTTGTCCGCAGTATGGACGAGATGCAAAATGGAACCGACGAGTTGCAACGCCAGAATCAGAGCGGCTTGTATAAAAGCGCTGGCAAAGCAAAGGTTGGGAATATGACTGCTGCCAAATATACATTGGAAGGAGAAATTGTTTCCATTGTCAAAAATAACGGAGCGACCAAAGATGTCTGGTACAAGATGACCTTGAAAGTCTACGACGTCGAAGGCGGTTCAGTGGAATGGCAGGAAGAAAAAGAAATCCGGAAAACGTCGAAAATGTAATTTACATCCCTTCAAAACACGCGGATAAAATAATCTACCATGTTAAAAAACATTAAAAAATTGATCAGCTTTTCAGTGGTTTCCGGATTTTTATTTGCCGGAAGTGCTTTTGCCGAGCCACCAAAAATTGCCGTTACCGATCTTAGTTATCAAGAGAAGGTAAAAGAATATTTTCATGTCGTCGCCGCATCCAGTAAATCCAGTTACAGCGGAAGTGCTGCCGTTCGCGAAACAAACATGGGATATTCCGGGCGCAGTAATGTTAATGCCAGCAACCAATCCAGTTATTACGAGGCGGAAGGAACCTATACCTATATAGAGTCAGGTGAGCTGAGAAACTATACGGCAGACCTGAAAGGCGCTCTGATAAAAGGCGGTGGCGTCCGTTTAGTGCAAGCAAGGCCATATGCTGGCAAGCCGACGGATCAGATTTACGACATTATCGGACGTATCAAACAGGGCATGTATCCGGGTGCTGATTTTGTTTTATTCGGTACCGTGAGTAATATCCAGTTCCGGCAGGAGGCAATGCGTTTGTCCGGTTCAATGACTGCAACGCTGTCACTCGATCTTGTTGCCGACTTTAGCCTGATCAACACAAAAACATATGAAGTCAAAGCGGCCTTCAGTGCAACAGGATCCGGGCAGGATACAAAAATACTGTCAAGCCAAAGTGACCATGTCGTGCATAACCGTGGAAAAGTAATTTCAGAGACATCAAAGACCTTGGCCGATGCTGCTTATTCAGAACTGATGGCGCAGTTTAATGTGGGCCGGCCGCAAAGCCGGAATGCGATTTCCGGAACAGATAATCCGGTAGTGCAGCCAGCGCCAGCGCCGGTTACTGTTTATTGATACGGATTTTCTGGTGATTTACTTTGCAGGGGAGGCTGGCAACAGCCTCCCCTGTTTTTTTATGGCGTGGCCACCATTAGCATGGCGTTTGCCAGCGAGTCACCCGATATCCGTTACCGCGAGCCGGTAGCACAAGATGCGGTGACTACCGCATTGCCTTCAGGTCTGCGCCTTGAGCAACACCACCAGCGCACCGCTACCCCCATCGGAAGCCTTGGCCTGACAAAAGGCGATGACCTCATCCTTCTGTACCAGCCAGTTGCGCACCTTGCCCTTGAGGACCGGCTCCTTGTTGATCGAGCCAAGTCCCTTGCCGTGGATGATGCGCACGCAGCGCAGCCCGCGCCGGCAGACCGACCGCAAATAGTCGGCCAGGGCCTCGCGCGCTTCGTCGGTGCGCATGCCGTGCAAATCGAGCTGGCTCTGGATGACCCAGTGGCCGCGGCGTAATTTGCGCACCGTGTCGGCGGTGATGCTGGCGCGGGCGTAGCTCAGTTCGGCGTCGGTGTCGAGCAGGGTTTCGACACTGAAATCGTCCGACAGCGATTCGGCCAGTGCAGCCTGTTCGTCGGCCAGATGCTGGCGCGCGATCGGCTCGGGGCGGGGTGCTTGCAGGCAGGCTTTGTCGGGCACGACCAGCGGGGCGACCTGGCCGATGCTATGGCGAAACAGGTCGGCTTCGATGGCCGCTACCTTGGCACGCCGCTGTTGTTCAAGTTCGGCGGCGGCGCGCGCTTCCTGCTGCACCTTGAGTTGCTGGCGCAGCTGGGTCAGGGAGGCAAAATCCTTGAGCGGAGAAGGCATCGTCGCGGGGCAAGCTGGAGCCGGACCTTAGTCGTTCAACGATTCGAGGAAGCGCTGGGCATCGAGCGCCGCCATGCAACCGGTGCCGGAGCTGGTGATGGCCTGGCGGTACACATGATCCTGCACGTCGCCGGCAGCAAATACCCCTGGCAGGTTGGTGGCGGTGGCCATGCCTTCGAGTCCGGTCAGTGTTTTGATGTAGCCGTTCTTCATGGTCAACTGGCCTTCGAACAGGCTGGTGTTGGGCTTGTGGCCGATGGCAACGAAGATGCCATGCACGGTGATGTCGGTCAGGCTGTCGTCGATGGCCGATTTGATGCGCAAACCGGTGACGCCGCTGTCGTCGCCGAGCACTTCGTCGAGCGTGCTATTCCATTTGACTTCGATCTTGCCTTCGGCAACCTTGGCCATCAGGCGGTCGATCAGGATGGCTTCGGCGCGGAACTTGTCGCGGCGATGGATGACGGTGACTTTGGAGGCGATATTCGACAGGTACAGGGCTTCTTCGACGGCGGTGTTGCCGCCACCGATGACAGCGACTTCCTGGCCGCGATAGAAGAAGCCGTCGCAGGTGGCACAGGCGGAGACGCCCTTGCCCATGAAGGCTTGTTCTGAAGGGATGCCCAGGTATTGCGCCGACGCACCCGTGGCAATGATCAACGCATCGCAGGTATATTCGCCGGAGTCGCCGATCAGGCGGATCGGCTTTTCGGTCAGCATGGCGGTGTGGATATGGTCGAAGATGACTTCGGTCTTGAAGCGCTCGGCATGTTGTAGCAAGCGCTGCATCAGTTCCGGACCTTGCACGCCCATCGGATCGCCAGGCCAGTTTTCGACATCGGTGGTGGTCATCAACTGACCGCCTTGTTCCATGCCGGTAATCAGGACCGGGTTGAGGTTGGCGCGCGCCGCATAGACGGCGGCGCTGTAACCGGCAGGACCGGAACCAAGGATGAGAACGTGTGCATGTTTGACGGTAGTCATGGAATTTTATCGATCGAAAAGGGAAGTTTCGGACTGCGCGACGTGGCAGCGTCTGTCGGGCTTATATAATGGCGCTTTGCGTAATTGCAATCACAACACGATGGACAGCCTTACGGTGCGCCTCGTGCCATGAATCTGAGCCGAATTATAGACGAACATGACGATCCGGCTTTGCCGTGGGTCACTTCCCGCCGCCAGTCCGACGCGCCGCTATTTCATGCCAAAAGCAGTCAGGATTTATGAGTAAACCAAGCCAAGCCTATACCCGCAGTCCAACTCCCCGTCCCACCGCGCCGCTGCCGAGCCGGTTGGTGCGCTTGCTGTCCGAAGCCCGCTGGCTGGTGCTCAGTGTCGTGGGCATCTATCTGGTCCTGATCCTGTTGTCGTATTCGAGTACCGATCCGGCCTGGTCACAATCGAATGCGGTGGCCAACCTGCGTAACTGGGGCGGCCCGATCGGTGCCTGGACCTCCGATCTGCTGTTGTACATTTTCGGGTTGTCGGCCTATTGGTGGTGTGTGCTGCTGTTGCGCCAGGTCTTGAGCGGGTATCGCCGGCTCTCGCGCAAATACCTGCTGCAACGCGAACCCGAGCCGGAATACCGCCATGACAGCCTGATCCGCGGTGCCGGTTTTGCATTGCTGCTGGCCGGTAGCGTGGCCATCGAACACTTGCGCATGTACTCTTTCAAGGCCCAGTTGCCGCACGGGCCCGGTGGTGTGCTGGGTGAACTGATAGGCGGCGGCGCGCAGCATTCGCTCGGTTTTACCGGTGCGACCTTATTTTTGCTGCTGCTGTTCGGCTTGGGTTTCAGCCTGTTTTTTCAGCTGTCGTGGCTGGCGGTGGCCGAACGTATCGGCACCGGCATTGATATGCTGATCGACAGCTTGCGCAACCTGATCGCGGCCCGCCAGGACCGCAAGCTCGGCGAAGTCGCCGTGGTCAAGCGCGAGACCGTCGTGGTGCAGGAACGCACCCGTGTCGTCGATGCGCCACCGGTGCGGATCGAACCGCAGGTCGTGGCGATACCGCGCTCGGAACGCGCCGAAAAAGAACGCCAGGTATCGCTGTTCGTCGATCATCCCGATTCCAACCTGCCGCCGATTTCGCTGCTTGATGACGCGCCGCCGGCGCAGGTGACGGTCAGTGTCGAGACACTCGAATTCACCAGCCGCCTGATCGAAAAGAAACTGTCCGACTTCGGCGTTGTCGCCAAGGTCGTGGCGGCACATCCCGGCCCGGTCATCACGCGCTACGAAATCGAACCGGCTACAGGCGTCAAGGGCAGCCAGATCGTCGGCCTGGCGCGCGACCTGGCGCGCTCGCTGTCGCTGACCTCGATCCGCGTGGTCGAGACTATCCCCGGCAAGAATTACATGGGCCTCGAACTGCCCAACCCGAAACGGCAGATCGTGCGCCTGACCGAGATCATCAGTTCGAAGGTCTACAACGATGGCGTGTCCAGCCTGACGATTGCGCTGGGCAAGGACATCGCCGGCAATCCGGTAGTGGCCGACCTGGCCAAGATGCCGCATTTGCTGGTAGCCGGGACCACCGGTTCCGGTAAATCGGTCGGTATCAATGCCACCATTTTGTCGCTGCTGTACAAGTCCGATCCGAACCAGGTGCGCCTGATCCTGATCGATCCGAAGATGCTGGAGCTGTCGATTTACGAAGGCATTCCGCATTTGCTGGCGCCGGTGGTGACCGACATGCGCCAGGCCGGCCATGCGCTGAACTGGGCGGTGGGCGAAATGGAACGGCGTTACAAGCTGATGAGCAAGCTCGGCGTGCGCAACCTGGCCGGCTACAACCAGAAGATCATCGACGCCGACAAGCGCGAAGAAAAAATCCCTAACCCGTTCAGCCTGACGCCGGATGCGCCCGAGCCACTCGAGAAGCTGCCGACCATCGTCATCATCATCGACGAGCTGGCCGACCTGATGATGGTCGTCGGCAAGAAGGTCGAGGAGCTAATCGCCCGCATCGCCCAGAAAGCCCGTGCCGCCGGTATCCACCTGATCCTCGCCACGCAGCGCCCATCGGTCGATGTGATTACCGGCCTGATCAAGGCCAACATCCCGACCCGCATCGCGTTCCAGGTCAGCAGCAAGATTGACTCGCGTACGATTCTCGACCAGATGGGTGCCGAAGCGCTGCTCGGCATGGGCGACATGCTGTACATGCCGCCCGGGACCGGCTTGCCGATCCGCGTGCATGGCGCGTTCGTGTCGGATGAAGAAGTCCATCGCGTGGTCGACCATCTGAAAGCCCAGGGCGAACCGAACTATATCGAGGGCATCCTTGAAGGTGGCGTGATGGAAGACGGCGGTGACGGCGCTGCCAGCGGCGAGGGTGCGGCCAGCGCCGAAGCCGATCCGATGTACGATCAGGCGGTCGCCATCGTCCTGAAGAATCGCCGCGCCTCGATCTCGCTGGTGCAGCGCCATTTGCGGATCGGCTACAATCGGGCCGCCCGCCTGCTCGAACAAATGGAGCAGAGCGGCCTGGTTTCCACCATGCAATCGAACGGCAATCGCGAAATCCTGGTTCCGGCCGGGGCTGCCGCAGAATAGGACACCATGCATTTCTCTTTTTCCCGTTTCAGTCGTCTTGTGCTCATCGCCGGTATGTTTGCTGCACCACTGGTGTTACACGCCGCCGCCCTCGATCAGTTCAAGTCCTTCGTCGCCGGCACGCAGTCTGCCAAGGGTGAATTCAGCCAGCGCCTGGTCAGGTCGGAGTCGGCTGCAAAGCCTGGCGCTACGGCAACGCCTGCCGTCAAAGTTTCGACGCCATCGACCGGCACCTTCCTGTTCGCCCGGCCGGGCAAGTTCATTTGGACTTACCTCAAACCTTACGAGCAAGTGCTGCAGGCCGATGGCGACAAGCTGTTCATCTACGACAAGGACCTCAATCAGGTCACTTCGCGCAAGCTCGGCAATGCGATCGGCTCCTCTCCCGCAGCCATCCTGTTTGGCAGCAATGACCTCGAAAAGAATTTCACGCTGAAAGAAGCCGGCACCCGCGAAGGCGTCGAATGGCTGGATGCGATCCCGAAATCCAAGGACACCACCTTCGAGCACATCGGCATCGGCTTGCGCGACGGCGTGCCGGTGGCGATGGAATTGCGCGATACGTTTGGCCAGACCTCGGTGCTGACTTTCACGCGCTTCGAGCGCAATCCGGTGCTGGCTGCCGACCAGTTCAAGTTCGTCATTCCCAAGGGCGCTGATGTCAATCAGCAGTAAGGGTTGGCGACGGAGTCGATCATGAGCGCCGCGCCACTGGCAGAACGGCTGCGCCCGACCACGCTGGATCAGGTCATCGGCCAGCAGCATTTGCTCGGTCCCGGCAAGCCGCTGCGCGTTGCGTTCGAATCGGGCGAACCGCATTCGATGATTCTGTGGGGCCCGCCGGGTGTCGGCAAGACCACGCTGGCGCGGCTGATGGCCGACAGTTTTGCGGCGGATTTCATTGCGCTGTCGGCGGTGCTCTCAGGCGTCAAGGACATCCGTGAAGCGGTCGAGCGCGCGCAACTGTCGCGCGGTGCGATGGGCCGGCGCACCATCCTGTTCGTCGATGAAGTCCATCGCTTCAACAAGAGCCAGCAGGACGCCTTCCTGCCGCATGTCGAAAGCGGCCTGTTCACCTTCATCGGTGCGACCACCGAAAATCCCAGCTTCGAAGTCAATGGCGCGTTGCTGTCGCGCGCTGCGGTGTATGTGCTCAAGTCACTGACTGAAGACGACCTCGGCCAGCTGCTCGATCGCGCTTGCCGCGACTTGCTCGATGGCTTGCAATTTGCCGATGATGCCAAAACCACGCTGGTGGCGAGTGCCGATGGCGATGGCCGCAAGCTGCTTAATAACCTCGAAATCGTGGCCCGTGCAGCCGCTGCCAAAAGCGTCGTGCTGGTCGATGCCGCCCTGTTGTCGGAATGCCTCGGCGATGCGCTGCGGCGTTTCGACAAGGGTGGCGATACCTTCTATGACCAGATCTCGGCGCTGCATAAATCGGTGCGCGGCTCGAATCCGGATGCGGCGCTGTACTGGCTGGTACGCATGCTCGATGGCGGCGCTGATCCGCGCTATCTGGCGCGCCGGCTGATCCGCATGGCCAGCGAAGACATCGGCCTGGCCGACCCGCGCGCGTTGCGCCTGACGCTCGATGCGACCGAAACCTACGAGCGGCTCGGTTCGCCCGAAGGCGAACTGGCGCTGGCCGAAGCGGTGATTTATCTGGCCTGTGCGGCCAAGTCGAACGCGGTTTATAACGCCTACAACGCGGCCCGCGCCTTCATTGCCAAGGACAAGTCACGTCCGGTGCCGGAGCATTTACGCAATGCGCCGACCAAGCTGATGAAGGAACTCGGCTACGGCAAGCTGTACCGCTACGCGCACGACGAACCGGATGCCTTTGCTGCCGGCGAAACCTACCTGCCCGAGGGCATGGAAGGGACGCAGTGGTACAAGCCGACGCCGCGCGGCCTCGAAGGCAAAATTTCGGAGAAGCTCAATTTTCTGAAGAACCTCGATCAGCAAGCGCGCAAGCACGACAAGATGTGAGCTGTCGCAGGCGGGCCTGTTGGTACAATGACGCCACTAAAATCCGACTCCGGCACCCCACATGATCGACATCCAACTCCTCCGCAAAGACATCGACAGCGTCGCGGCCCGCCTCGCCACCCGTAAGTTCGTGCTCGATGTGGCCGGCTTCAATTTGCTCGAAGGCGAGCGCAAGCAAATCCAGATTCGTGCCGAAGACTTGCAGGGCAAGCGCAATGCGCTATCGAAGCAGATCGGCATTCTCAAGGGCAAGGGCGAAGACAGCAGCGCCGTGATGGCCGAAGTCGCCGGGATTGCCGATGAACTGAAGTCATCGGCCGACCGCCTTGAAGCCGTCCAGCTGCAACTCAGCGAGTTCATGCTGCAGATTCCGAACCTGCCGCACGAGTCCACACCGGTCGGCAAGGAAGAAGCCGATAACGTCGAAGTGCGTCGCGTTGGTGTCCCGCGTAATGTTGATTTCACGGTGCTGGACCATGTCGACATCGGCGCGCCGCTGGGGCTGGATTTTGATGTTGCCGTCAAGCTGACCGGCTCGCGGTTTTCGGTGATGAAAGGCGGCATCGCCCGCCTGCATCGTGCGCTCGCGCAGTTCATGCTCGACACCCACACCGGCGAACATGGCTACACCGAGTGCTACACCCCGTACATCGTCAATGCCGATTCGCTGCGCGGCACCGGCCAGTTGCCGAAGTTCGAAGCCGAACTGTTCGCGGTGAAAAAGGGCGGCCAGGAAGGCGAGGGCGAGACGCTGTATCTGATCCCGACCTCGGAAGTCTCGCTGACCAATATCGTGCGCGACCAGATCATCGCGATCGACGACTTGCCGGTCAAGATGACTGCCCACACGCCGTGCTTTCGTTCCGAAGCCGGCAGCTATGGCCGTGACACGCGCGGCATGATTCGCCAGCATCAGTTCGACAAGGTCGAGATGGTGCAAGTCGTGCACCCGGAGCAATCGTTCGCCGTACTCGAAGAGATGGTCGGCCACGCCGAGGTCATCCTGCAAAAGCTCGGCTTGCCTTACCGCGTGGTCAGCCTGTGCACCGGCGACATCGGTTTTTCAGCGACCAAGACCTATGACATCGAAGTCTGGTTGCCGGCGCAAAAAACCTACCGTGAGATTTCATCGCTATCGAATTGCGACAGCTTCCAGGCGCGCCGGATGCAAACTCGTTTCCGCAATGCGCAGGGCAAACCGGAGTTGCTGCATACCTTGAACGGTTCCGGTCTGGCGGTAGGGCGCACGCTGGTGGCCGTGCTGGAGAACTTCCAGCAAGCCGATGGCAGCGTCGATATTCCGGAAGTGCTGTGGAATTACATGGGCGGACTGAAACGGCTGGTTCCTGCCCGCTGATCCTGATTGCATGAACTTGCGCGGTGCAATGCACCGCGTGCGTTGCAGGAATGCTCCCCTGAGCACTAACATTGCCCTCACACACAGCAGGCATTGGCAGAAGTCATTGAGGCGCGCGCGTGGGCACATGAAGCCGTGCCCA
>AEPR01000513.1 GCA_000195205.2 Oxalobacteraceae bacterium IMCC9480
GACCGCCTTCGCGGGTCAGGTGAAAACCCAGTTCGGCGGTGTCGTCACGGGTGAACGGCACGCCTTGTTCGATGAGCCATTCGATCGCTTCGCGGCCATGTTCGATGATGAAGCGGGTCGCGCTTTCATCGCACAAACCGGCCCCGGCCACCAGCGTGTCGGCGACATGTTCGTCATAGCTATCGCCTGAATCGAGCACAGCGGCGATGCCGCCCTGGGCCCAGTTGCTGGCACCATCAAGCAGCTCGCGCTTGGAGATGACGACGACCTTGCGGGTTTTTGCGAGGTGCAATGCAACGGACAATCCGGCCAGTCCGCTGCCGACGATGGCGACATCAAATTTCATGGTGGTAGTTCTTCACGTTGGAAAAGAAGGTCGACTATAGGTCATTTTCGAGTTGCCGTTTGGCACTGCCCATCAGGCTTCGGGCAAGACCGGAATCACCCGCGCGGCAGCGGCTTTGGCATTGCTGCGCGCGGTCTCTACATCGGCGGCAACCGCCAGCGCAACACCCATGCGCCGGTGCGCAAACGACTCCGGCTTGCCGAACAGGCGGATGTCGGTGCCGGGGATGCGCAAGGCATTGGCCACGCCATCGAAGGCGATGCCCTTGGCATCATGGCGGCCATAGATCACGGCCGATGCGCCCGGTGCTTTCAGGGCGACATTGACCGGCAGGCCGAGGATGGCCTTGGCGTGGATCTCGAATTCGCTCTGGACCTGGCTGGCCATCGTCACCATGCCTGTGTCATGCGGACGCGGGCTGACTTCCGAGAACCACACTTTGTCGCCCTTGACGAACAGCTCGACGCCGAACAGACCGCGCCCGCCGAGATTGTCGGTGACCGCCTTGGCAATGGCTTGGGCATTGACCAGCGCGGCCGATGGCATCGGATGTGGCTGCCAGCTTTCGACGTAATCGCCATTGACCTGGATGTGGCCGATCGGCTCGCAAAAGGAGGTGATGACGCTGCCGTGTTCATCGAGCGAGCGCACCGTCAGCAGCGTGATTTCATATTCGAAATCAATGAAGCCTTCGACGATCACGCGACCGGCATCGACGCGGCTGCCGGCAGCGGCGTAATCCCAGGCGGCAGCGACTTCATCGGGGCCGTCGAGCTTGGACTGGCCCTTGCCGGACGACGACATGACGGGCTTGATGATGCATGGGAAACCGATTTCGGCGCAGGCTGCCTGCAGCTCGGCCTTGCTGTCGGCGAAGCGGTAAGGCGAGGTTGGTAATTGCAATTCTTCGGCGGCGAGGCGGCGGATGCCTTCGCGGTTCATCGTCAGCCAGGCGGCGCGGGCGGTCGGGATCACGGTGACGTCGCCGGCCTGTTCGAGTTCCATCAGGCGGGTGGTGGCGATGGCTTCGATTTCGGGGACGACGAGGTCCGGTTTTTCAAGCGCGATCAGCGCGGCTAGTGCGTCGCCGTCGGCCATGTTGATGACGTGCGCGCGATGCGCGACTTGCTGCCCGGGGGCATCGGCATAGCGATCGACGGCGATGACTTCAACGCCCAGTCGCTGCAGCGCAATGATGACTTCCTTGCCCAGTTCGCCAGAGCCTAGCAGCATGACTTTGGTGGCGTTGGACGAGAGCGGGGTGCCGAAGCGGACGGGAGTTTTCATGGGGCGGGGCCAGTGTGGGAAAAGTGACCAGCATGATACCGCCTGCATGCGGGTGGATGGGCTTGATTGGCGTGGCGGGAAGGAAAAAGATCGCGTTTTTCCAGCTGCCTGATTCGCTTGGTGCAATGCCCTTTGG
>AEPR01000512.1 GCA_000195205.2 Oxalobacteraceae bacterium IMCC9480
CGAGATTGATTCCTGTTGCGGCGCATGAAAACCGAAAATAAATCTGCCTGACCGGAGAAGTTCCCCGGAAATCAGGTGGACGGCATGAGCAAACGCAAATCTGTCCTTGAAGACCCTTCTAAATTAGAGCTGCGGTGACCATCACCGCATGTCATTTCTAACGATCAGAGGGGAATTCCATGAGTGTTTCATTTACTACCATTTTGTTATCGGATGTCGGGTCGCGTTGCGGTGCATTGATGCGACGATTACCGGCCTGGCTGGCGGCTTTTCTGGTCATCCTGAGAACCAGGTTGGGGCTGCGCAGCCGGCTGCTCCTTGGTTCCGCGACATTGTTTGCCGCCGGCATCGTGCCCGGCTTGCTGATCAATGCGCAGGCTGTCGGCGGACTCGTGACCACCACCAGCACAGTCTCCCTGACGTCCGGCATACCCAGTCCGGGGACGATCGGCTTGCTATTGCCCGACGGGCTAAGTGCAACGGATCCCGGCGTCGGTGCCTGGCTCGATGCCGCGCGCGAAGAAGGCCTGCGCATCGAAACGCTGACCGATACCCAGTTCCTCGCTCTTGGCACCGGCACGAATGCCTATCGCGGCGTGATCTTTCCGGACAGCCTGCATGTGACCGCGACCGATGCGCTGGTCACGGCTGTTCAGGGTTACGTCAGTCGCGGTGGCCAGGCGATGCTGGTCTACGACTTCGGTGCCTTGACTGCGGCAGGTGCCTATGCGGTACCGAAATCACGGTTCAGTGGGCTGGCCGGCGTTGATTACCTGCTGTATGACGAATTGCTGGACCGGACGGTTGGTCTTGGTCCGATCACCGGCTTCGAAAGCAAGCTGCGGCAAATTCAGGTCCCGCCCGGGAAATCGATTCCGTTCACCGTGACCGCCCCGACCTCGCTGGCAATGACATCGTCCAAATCCACTGCCATGCCGATCAGCGCCATTGGTGGCACCGCCCCCGGCACCACCGATGCGCGTACCACCGCCACCCAGACCGGTGTCCTGAAAGCGGCCGGCCTGGCGAGCAACGAGGCGCTGTACCTGCCGGCCAATCCCAAGAATCCGGGTGGTTTGCGTGGTTACGATCATGCCCAGCAATTCAAGGCCGATCCGATCGACAAGCATGTGATTTCGCTCACGGCGACCGGGCCGGTGGCATCGAAAACGTCGACCTCGACCGCGCTGAGCGCATCGCGCCAGGTCGCGTCGGATGTCAGCCCGGCCAGTGCGCCAGCGGCTCCGCCGATTACGTTCGCGACGGCCCAAAAACTGCCTGCAGTCACTGGCACGACGACGCTGACCACCAAGAGCGCGCCAACGATCAGTGCAAAAACGCTTGCCCTTGCGCCGGCATTGACGACCGGCATTGCAACTACCGACAGCGTGCACGCCATCAGCGGGTACATCTATGGCGCGCTGACTTATCCGACCTTTGTCACACGGGGTGTATTCGCGGGAACCCAGTTGGGCAATTCTCCGCAATTCGGGCTGGTGGCGGGGGTCAATAGCGTCGGCAGCGGCAAGGTACTGTTCGTCAATACGCCGCTGACTTACCTCAAAGGCGGTACCGACGGCATGCTGATGCATGGTTTTCTGCATTACTTCAGCAAAGACATGCTGAAGTTGCCGCGCTTGTCGAGCTTGCCGAACGCTGTTCCTGGTCTCACGCTGAACTGGCATCTGTGCTCGAATTTCACGACCGAGATGGCGCAATTGACCCGCCAGGGCGTGTTCAACAAAGGACCGTTTTCGGTTCACATCACGGCCGGTCCTGACACGGTCGCATTTGGCGACCGGCTGGGCTGGAATTTGCCCTTGAATACCAACGCGCAACAGATGCTGCGCGACCTTCAGGCGCGCGGTCACAGGATCGGCAATCACGGCGGATGGATTCATGATTACTACGGTGACAATGCGTCCGAAAGCAATCAGGCCAGCTTCGAGCAATATCTGGTGCTCAATAAAAATGCCGTCGATTCGGCTATTGGCCGTCCTACCATCGAGTACGCTGCTCCGCAAGGCAACTCCCCCTCCTGGGCAATGAACTGGCTGGAACAAAACGGTATTGTGGGCACGTATTACCTCGGCCATACCGGGATGGGGCCGACCCGCAATTACGCGAACGGCGTGTTCAAAAATCCCAAGCTGTGGATCAATCCGGTGATGCCGTTCGGCGTATATGCGACGTTCGAAGAGTTCATCGAATTCAACGTGCCAAAACAAAGCGTGGTCGACTGGTACAAGCAAATCATCGACTTCAGTATTGCCAACCGTTCCAATCGCCTGATTTACATGCATCCACAGGGCGCTGCGGAATGGTCGGATGTGGTGCTTGGCATGCTGTCTTATGCCGATACGCAGCAGCAGGCAGGCAAGTTCAAGTGGTACACGATTTCGGCCATCGATAACTTCATGACTGCGCGCAACAATGTGGTCTGGAACGAGTCGGTTACCAATACCGGGGTGCATCAGTACGCAGCAACCCATCCGACCAGCCTGGCCAGAATGAGCTGGCTATTTCCGAAAGCCGCTTTTGCCAAGCCGGTGGTCACCAGCGGTGCAGCAACGGTGTCGGATGGTGGCGATAACTGGCTGGTCGTTACCACCAGCGGCAAGACACTCAATTTCAGCGCTACGCCAATCTGATTGTCATCGCTGTTCGGCAAACGCGTCATGCCAAGTGCATGGCGCGTTTTTTTTGGGTGGTTTCAGGGTGGTAAAGAGGCCGGAAGATCCGGCGTCACGCGGTCAGGATCAGCTTGTTCAATTGGGTGACCCGCATCCGGTAAATACGGCCCTGATGCTCGATTTCGATTTCGCGGTTGAGGCGGAACAGGTCTTTGCTCTGGTAGCGCTTGGGTGCGCGTTCCTGGTCGGATGAAGACGGCGTGGCGACAGGCGATCCGGCGGTATGGTGATCGGGCATGGCAGAAATCCTTTCAGATGAGATCAATTCGCATTTGGAGTATGCGCCCGGGCCATAAACGAACGCAAGGCCTTTTTCGATGCCTGGCCGGATGATTGATCGCTAGTCATCGAACAAGGTACGTTTTGTTCCTCTCGCGGCTGATTTGGTAACCGGGTAGTAGCTGTTCATCGATGTTGCTTGTGGAGGCTTGCGTCCTAAGGGCGGATTGGCCGGTGTCCTGAATTTTCGTGGTGTGTCTGTCGTTGCCGGGCTCGTCGATGCGAGGAGGGCGGTCGAGGTGTGAGTCAGTGCGGGCTTTTCAAGAAGCAAGTCAATCAGAGCGATATCGGATTGCGCTTTCCTGGTCTCGGCATTATTTGCGGCACTATCAAGTGCGATTTCTTTTGATTCTCTCAACGCTGTTAGCGATAAAACAGGAACTCCCTCTATCCACGCTATCTGTCCTAACTTGCTGGCCACTGCCGACTTATTCCGTGGTGCGGTGAGCACATCCACCTTGACGCCATCACCTTCAAAATGAAAGGGATTGCCGCGGCATGGGCCTGCATGGTTGTCGTCTCCAGAAGCCGTTGCGGTATGGCACAAATTATTCTTTCCATTTTCAGTCGTCATCATGTCCACATCCGCTGGCATGCGATTTTTGGCTTCCTCGACCTGCCGGTCATAGCCGTGCATCTGAAGCGCGACGCTACCGGTAAAGGCCCAGTGTCCTTGACATTGATCATTGAATAATTTGGCAAGTTCCATCAGATCATGGCGCCCCATGGTGTGCTCAAGAAACTGATTACCCGGACGGGCGGCCAGACTTTCTTTCGTTGGTGTGCAGGGGGCTTGTTGCGGGGGCAACAGGCAGTCCCGCAACAAGCCCCGGGGACTGTCACGCCTGGGGCCTGCGGGAACACCTGGTTGACGCGGGGAATCCTGATTTGCAAGGAGCGGTAACTGATCCGCAGACGTGTTGCCGGAGCGTGTTGCGTCGCGCACAGCGGTCAGCCGCAGCCGCGGCAAACGGGGCACGTCAAATGGAGTTTTCATGAGATTTTTGGAGTTGGCAAAGAAAGGTTGTCGGCGGGGTCGGACATAGGTGACACAAGCTCCCGGTTGGTTCCCGGAGCTTGTCTTTCCGCGCAAACCGGCTCCTAGATGACGCGCTTCGCCATCGCCGGCGGTGTCCATTGATATAGCCAGGTTTCGCTCAAGGTCTGGCCACCTGCCGTCAGGTACACCCGCAGGTCGATCGGCGCGACGCTGGCATCGGTCGGCTTCAGGTCGAACATCACCCGCAAGCCGTGAACCGCATCGAGCGGTCGTACGGAACTGATCTCGACCGTGCCGCGCGAGGCGGAGATCACGGGTTCTACCTTGATGTCCTTGCCGAGCAACTGCAAATTGTCGCCGGCAAAATCAACCACGAAGCGCCAGGAAAAAGCCGTCCGTTTCTGGCCGACGATGCCGCCCCGACCGGTCCGCGTAGCCACTACCTGAGCCAGCGGTGGCACGAATGGCATTTTGCTGCCCCAGTGCAGTCGATAGCCAAACAGCAGTTCCTGACCGGCTTGCGGCTTCTTCTCGGGATTCCAGAAGCAGACGATATTGTCGAAGGTTTCATCGGCGGTCGGGATCTCGACCAGCTGGATCGCACCCTTGCCCCAGCCCGAGGTCGGCTCGACCCAGACGCTGGGCCGGCGCTCATAAAACACGCCGTCGTCCTGATAATGGTCAAAATTGCGATCCCGTTGCAGCAAGCCGAAGCCGCGCGGATTCTCATCCTGATAGGCATTGAAGCGCAGCTGCTCCGGATTGACCAGCGGCCGCCATAGCCACTCGCCATTGCCGCGATGCAGGGCGAGGCCATCCGAATCATGGATTTCGGGACGCCAGTCATTCGCGCCCGGCATGCCACGATCGTTTTCGGCGTACTGGAACATACTAGTCAGCGGCGCGACGCCCATGCGCTCGATGGTCGTGCGCGGATAGAGCGCCACATCGACCTGCATGACCATCGTTGCGGCCGGTTCGATTTCGAAGCGGTAGGCACCGGACACGCTGGGAGAATCAAGCAAGGCATACACCACCAGCTTGCCGGAATCAACGGCCGGACGTTCCAGCCAGAAGTGGGTGAAGTTGGGAAACTCTTCGGGACGGGCCATGCCGCAATCGATCGCCAGGCCACGGGCCGACAAGCCATATTGCCAGTCGGACCCGACCGCGCGGAAATAACTCGCGCCCAGAAAGGCTGAGATATCGCGTTCGAGGTCGGTATGGAAATTGACCTTGAAGCCGGCGAAGCCCAACTCTTTCGGGAGTTTTTCCGGATGCAGGCCGCTTTTTCCATAGTTGAACATCGCCGGGTCATAGGCCAGTTCTTGCGCCTGGCCGTTTTTCAGCTCAAAAATCTGTACCGGAGAGGTGAAGTACAAACCGAGATGAAAGAACTTCGCCTGGAAGCGCAACTTGTCACCGGCCCACATCGCATGTTCGGGGCGGTACTGGATGGCCTGGAACTGGTCCCAGTCCATCTTTTTGATCTCGTCCGGAATCGTATTTTTGGTAAGGCGGTAGGGGCTTGTTGCCAAGGTTCTGGCCTGGCCTTTCAGCCAGGCATAGTCAAAAGCTTGCGGTTTGCCCAAAAACTTGAGCGTTTCGCCCGCCGTTGCGGCGGCGAAGAGGGATTGCATCGGGAAGCCGGCGGCGGCGAGGGCGGCCGACGCTCTTAAAAAATCGCGTCGTTGCATGCTGTTCCTTGTTTGAGTGAATCAAATAACCTTGATTGGCGCTTCGGTCGGCAGATGAGAACGCCGTGATGATTTGTCGGACCTCGCGGGTGACGGTGACTCGCGCGCCAACGATATTTTCATAAAGAAATGCACCAAAGAAATGATCGTCCCGAGGACGCGCCAGCTTCAAGGTCAGGCAGGGAAGAGCTTAACCCATCTTTTTATGATGGGCAAAAAAAGTGAATTAAATCAATGGTCTGGATTGTCGAGTCGGGTTGGAGGCAGCGATTCCGGGACGTCTGGAGATGGCCGGAGTCGCCGCATGATGACGCCGGTCGGCGTCATCGGCAAGGGGCGTGCAGGTCGGTCAATGCGGTGGGGAGCCGCCGGGTGAACGGTCCGGAGCAGCGTCAAAATCGAGCCTTCTGAAAGCCCGTCGTGGCCGTTCTGCTGCCGGCTCGGGTGCCCCGCCAAAGCCGAACCTGCCGACTATCGGGCTGCGGCCGGATGGCGCATCGTCCCTGTTTGCATCGAGATGACCGATCGTTCTCGCCAGATACCTTTGCCTGTCTTGTGCTGGCCTGACCGGGCTGGCTATCCGCAGTGCGTCACGTCGGGCAATCAAGGTTCTGATTAACTCGATATGCCGTGCGCTTTGCATCACTTTAGCGGTGTCGCCGATTTCGCCTGCAAAACGGCCCGCCGCCATTTTCGATTTAAGAAGCACCTCCAGCGACATGACTGGCGTGCCGAAGAGGGTGTGGACGTCGTCCGGCACCACGCCGAAGCTTTTTTTTCTGGCGGATGACGCAATCAGGTCTACCGACAATGCTTCCGTAAAATTGAAGCACATGCCACGTTCTTTCGGTCGCTCGCCCTCGACACCGGTGGGAACCCGCACTCTGCTCAGGACGTCCACGCCAGTTTCGGTCGAGACGACATCGGCATCGTGCGGGACGATTGCCATGGCTTGCGGATCTCCCAGTTCGTGTGCCCACATCAGCAGCGCGCTGCTGCCGGTCAGTGCCCACGGATGGCTGGACGCGTCAAGCATATCGGCCAGATCGGCCAGATCCTTGTTGCCCAAGGTATTTTCTAAAAAATCCCGCCGCAACGGGTTGCTGCGTGGCGGCGTGCTCAAGGCAGCGCGTCCCGACGAACTTGCCGCATCGGGATCGCGAGGCGGGGAAGGCGTGCGATCTGCAGTGGCATTGCGCGGCAAGGGGCGTGGTCCGGGTGGTCTGATATTCGGAAGCATGAAAGTGACTTTCTAGGCAGGGTTGAAATGAAATCCAAGCCTGAGTGGCGCTTCATGCTGACCGGTTCCCTGCCTACCTGTGAATTACTACCAGCAGCGCTTTCGCTTCGGCTTTTCCGGCATTGCGGATCGCATGGGTCTGGTCGGCTTCATAGCGCGCGGTCGCGCCGGTCTTGAGCTTGCGCACGGTACCGGCGACCTCGATGTCGACGGCACCATGCAGCACCGTCAGATGTTCGGTGGTGCCGGGATCATGCGGATTCGAGACCAGCGCACCGCCTGCCGACAGCGTCAGTTCATACCATTCATGCTTGCCGGCCAGCGCCATCGGACCGAGGATGCGCAGGACGTAGCCGGCGTGTCCGCCCGGCAGCGTCGGGGTTTCGTGCGGCTCCATCACGCGGATCGCTTCCAGCGGACGGGCTTCGGTCGACAATAATTCAGCGATGCTGACGCCCAGCGCATTGGCCAGTCGCCAGGCAACCGCGATGGTCGGATTGGCTTTTTCGCGTTCGATTTGCGATAGCATCGACTTCGACACGCCGGCTGCCCGCGACAGGTCTTCGAGCGTCAGGTCGCGTTCCAGGCGCATGCGTTGCAGCGTGGCGCCGACTTCGGGAGGGGTGGCAGGTAGGGCAGGAGTTTTCATGGGCGGGGTTGCAAAGTGGGAAAGTGCTGCTAATATCCACTATATTGAAAATAAGTTCTACATAATGGAATTTAATAAAACCAGCGGATTGATTCAGAGATCACGAATTGATTCTACCAATCGTCGAGGACATCATGAGCACCAAGAACAAGAAAACTTTTTTTGCCGGACTGAACCAGGAACTGGATCGTCTGAAAGAAGCCGGCCTGTACAAGAACGAGCGCGTGCTGGCCTCGCGCCAGGGTGCCGAAGTGACCTGCGACGATGGCCGCTTGCTGATCAACCTGTGCGCCAACAATTACCTCGGTCTGTCCGGCGAAGAATCGACGGTCCGTGCAGCGGTCGCAGCGACCGAACAATTCGGTTACGGGCTGTCGTCGGTACGCTTCATTTGCGGCACGCAAACCGTTCACAAAGAACTCGAACAAGCGCTGTCGAATTTCCTCGGCATGGAAGACACCATCCTGTACGCGGCGGCGTTCGACGCCAATGGCGGCCTGTTCGAGCCCCTGTTCAATGAAGAGGACGCGATCATTTCCGATGCGCTCAACCATGCTTCGATCATCGATGGCGTGCGCTTGTGCAAGGCGTCGCGTTACCGCTACCAGCACAACGACATGGCCGACCTCGAAGTGCAATTGCAGGCTGCGGCCGGCAAGCGCCATGTGGTGATCGTCACTGATGGCGTGTTTTCGATGGATGGCACGATCGCGCAACTTGACAAGATTTGTGACCTGGCCGACCAGTACGGCGCGCTGGTCATGATTGACGAATGCCATGCATCAGGCTTCATGGGCGCGACCGGACGCGGCACGCACGAACATCATCACGTGATGGGTCGCGTCGATATCATCACCGGCACGCTGGGCAAAGCACTCGGCGGTGCGATGGGTGGCTTCACGGCTGCGCGCAAGGAAGTCATCGATACGCTGCGCCAGAAATCCCGTCCTTACTTGTTTTCGAACAGCCTTGCCCCCGCGATTGCCGGCGCCTCGCTGGCCGTGCTGGAGCGGCTGGCATCGTCGACCGAACTGCGCGACCGGCTGCATGCCAACACCGCGTATTTCCGCAGTGCGATTGCCGCGCTGGGTTTCACGATCAAGCCGGGCACGCATCCGGTGGTACCGGTGATGCTGTTCGATGCGCCGGTGGCGCAGCGCTTTGCCGCGCGCCTGTATGAACTCGGCGTGCTGGTGACCGGCTTCTTTTATCCGGTGGTGCCGATGGGGCAGGCGCGGGTGCGGGTGCAATTGTCAGCCGCGCACACGACGGCGCAGCTCGATGCAGCACTGGCCGCGTTTGCACAGGCCGGGCGCGAGCTGGGTTTGATCGAGCAGACAGGAGCCGCATGATGGAACGCATCCTCGTCATTGGCGCCAACGGCCAGATCGGCAATGAACTGGTGACCGCGCTGGCCTTGCAGCATGGTGCTGACAATGTCATCGCCGCCGACCTCGGCCCGCGTAATCCGTTCGCTGCCGCGCATTACGAAGCCATCGACGTACTCGATCGCCGGCTGGTGGCGCGCATCATCGACACCTATGGCATCACGCAGGTGTATCAACTGGCGGCGCTGTTGTCGGTGACCGGCGAGCAAGCACCGCTGAAAGCCTGGAGCCTGAACATGGATGGCTTGCTCAACATTCTAGAGATCGCCCGCGAGCGCAACGCTGCCGGCAAACCGCTGCGGGTCTTCTGGCCGTCGTCGATTGCTGCTTTCGGCCCCGGCACGCCACAGGACAACACGCCGCAGCAAACCGTGATGGATCCGACCACGATCTACGGCATCAGCAAGCTGGCCGGCGAGCGCCTGTGCCAGTACTACTTCAGCAAATATGACGTCGATGTGCGCAGCATCCGC
Source organism: Oxalobacteraceae bacterium IMCC9480 (assembly GCA_000195205.2). Classification (GTDB taxonomy): domain Bacteria; phylum Pseudomonadota; class Gammaproteobacteria; order Burkholderiales; family Burkholderiaceae_D; genus Actimicrobium. Next base: position 9,420 of record AEPR01000512.1, read on the forward strand.
TATCCCGGCATCATCAGCTACAAGTCGCCACCGGGCGGCGGCACCACCGATTATGCGATTGCGATTTTTCATGCGGCGCTGCGCGGTGAGCCCTACGAGTGCTATCTGTCGGCCGACACCGCGCTGCCGATGATCTACATGCCCGATGCGATCCGCGCCACGATCGCGCTGATGGATGCACCGGCCGACTGCATTGGGGTGCGTTCGTCCTACAACGTGGCCGGCCTGAGTTTTAATCCGGCGCAGCTGGCCGAAGCCATCGGCCGGCAAAGCCCCGGCTTTGCGATTACCTACGCGCCCGATGCGCGTCAGGAGATTGCCGACACCTGGCCGCACAGCCTCGACGATAGCGTCGCCCGCAGCGACTGGAACTGGCAGCCACGCATAGCCCTCGCCGCACTGGTCACCGACATGCTCGCCAACGTCGCCGTGGTGCCGCAGGAAGTCGGGCAGGCGGCCTGACGGCGCAGGCAACGCGACAGCTATAATGCAGGCACTTCAACGATGCCTGCCAATTCACTTCTATGCGCTATGTCTCGACCCGCGGCCACGCCGCGCAGCCTTCTTTTTCCGAAATCCTGCTGGGTGGCCTCGCGCCGGACGGCGGCTTGTATTTGCCGGCCGGGTACCCGCAAGTCACGGGTGCAGAACTCGATGCATGGCGCGCGTTGTCGTACGCCGATCTGGCGCTGGCCATCCTCGGTAAATTTGCTACCGATGTCCCGCATGCCGACCTGAAGGCGCTGACCGACAAGACCTACACCGCAGACGTTTATCGCAACACGCGCCCCGGCGAATCCGCCGAACGCATCACGCCATTGCACGTGATCGAGCAGGACGGCGACAAGACGCTGCTGCTGCAAGCGCTGTCGAACGGCCCGACGCTGGCTTTCAAGGACATGGCGAATGCAATTGCTCGGCAACCTGTTCGAGTACACGCTCGACAAGCAGCAGGCCGAACTCAATATCTTTGGCGCGACCTCCGGCGACACCGGCAGCGCTGCCGAATACGCGATGCGCGGCAAGCACGGCATCCGCGTCTTCATGCTCTCGCCGCACCTGAAAATGAGCTCCTTTCAGACCGCGCAAATGTTCAGCCTGCAGGACGACAACATCTTCAACATCGCCGTCAAGGGTGTCTTCGACGATTGCCAGGACATGGTCAAGGCGGTCTCGAATGACCTCGTCTTCAAGGCGCGCTACAAGATTGGCACCGTCAATTCGATCAACTGGGCGCGCGTGGTGGCGCAAGTCGTCTACTACTTCCGCGGCTATCTGGAAGCGACCACGCGCAATGACCAGAAGGTCTCGTTCACGGTCCCGTCCGGCAATTTCGGCAATATCTGCGCCGGCCACATCGCCCGCATGATGGGCCTGCCGATCGACCAGCTGATCGCCGCCACCAACGAAAACGACGTGCTCGACGAATTTTTTCGCACCGGTATTTACCGCGTGCGCAAGTCGGCCGAGACCTATCACACCACCAGCCCGAGCATGGACATCAGCAAGGCGTCGAACTTCGAGCGCTTCGTGTTCGACTTGCTGGACCGCGATGCGGTGCGCGTCAGGGCGCTGTTCGCCAAGGTCGATACCGCAGGCGGCTTTGACCTGTCCGGCGCGCCCGGCAGCGACGGCGACGAGTTCCACAAGATCGCGCAATTCGGTTTTGCTTCGGGCCGCTCGTGCCACACCGACCGGCTGGCGACGATCCGCGACCTGCATGCGCGCTACGGCCTGATGATCGACACGCATACCGCCGATGGTGTGAAGGTCGCGCGCGAACACCTCAAGGCTGGCGTGCCGATGATCGTGCTCGAAACCGCTTTGCCGGCCAAGTTCAATGAAACCATCCGCGAGGCGCTCGACACCGATGCCGAACGCCCGGCCGGTTTCGAGAACATCGAATTTTTGCCGCAACGCTTTGAAGTCATGGACGCCGATGTCAAGCAAGTTCAGGCATTCATCGTCGCGCACACGGGACTATGACCATGACTACACCGCGCCCGCCTATGCTGCCGGTCGCCGAAGCACTGGCCTTGCTGCTCGCGGCCGCGCGTCCGGTGACCGGTCACGAAGTCATCGACACGCTGGAGGCCAACGGTCGCGTGCTGGCGCTGGCGCAATCGTCGCAACTCGATGTGCCGCCTATGGATAACACGCAAATGGATGGCTACGCCGTGCGCGCCGCCGATTGTGTTGACGGCGCAGCGCGCCTGCGCGTGGCCCAACGCATCCCGGCCGGCCATGTCGGTCAGCCGCTGCTGGCAGGAACCGCCGCACGGATTTTTACCGGCGCGTTGATTCCCGAAGGCGCTGATGCGGTCGTGATGCAAGAGCAATGTACGGCCGATGGCGATGACGTCATCGTCGCGCACACGCCTGCTAGCGGCGAATGGATACGCCGTCGCGGTGAGGATATACGCACCGGTAGCGAAATACTCGCCGCCGGTACGCGCTTGCGCGGTCAGGAACTCGGCCTTGCCGCATCGGTAGGACTGGCCACTTTGCCGGTCGTGCGCAAGCTCAAGGTCGCCGTGTTCTTCACCGGCGACGAACTGGCGATGCCGGGCGAGGTGCTCAAGCCCGGTGCGATCTACAACTCGAACCGCTTCACGTTGCGCGGCTTGCTCGAGAATCTCGGTTGCGACATCACCGACTACGGCATCGTGCCCGACACGCTGGCCGCCACCCGCGAGACCTTGCGTCTGGCGGGGCAGGAGCATGACCTGATCATCACCTCGGGCGGCGTGTCGGTCGGCGAAGAAGACCACATCAAGCCGGCGGTCGAAGCCGAAGGTCGCCTGAACATGTGGCAGATCGCGGTCAAGCCGGGCAAGCCGCTGGCGTTTGGCGAAGTCAATCGCAGCGGGCAGGGCACGGCGTTTTTCCTCGGCTTGCCGGGCAATCCGGTCTCGAGCTTCGTGACCTTTCTGCTGTTCGTGCGGCCGTTCATTTTGCGGCTGCAAGGTGTCGACAATGTCGCGCCGCAAGCCTATGCGATGCAGGCCGGTTTTGACTGGCCGAAGGCGGATCGCCGCAATGAATTCCTGCGCGTGCGGGTCGGGCCTGACGGCGCGCTGGAGCTGTTTCCGAACCAGGGCTCGGGCGTCCTGACCTCGACCGTCTGGGGTGACGGACTGGTCGACAATCCGGCCGGGAAAGTGATCGTCGCCGGCGACATCGTGCGCTTCATTCCTTTTTCCGGATTGCTCAATTGATGAAGATTACCCTGCGGTTTTTTGCCGGCGTGCGCGAAGTGGTCGGGACCGGTAGCGACGCACTGACGGTGCCGGAATCGGTGCGTACGGTTGGCGATGTGCGGCAATTTTTGTGCGAGCGCGGCGACCCGTGGGCACAGGCACTGGCCGAAGGACGCGCGCTGCGCATGGCGCTGAATCAGGAAATGGTCACCGCCGACACCCCCATCACGGATGGCTGCGAGCTGGCATTTTTTCCGCCGGTTACGGGCGGGTGATGTTTTCCTCAACCTTACTTTCGAAGGCAATGCCGACATGACGCTGCAAACCTGGTTGCTGTATTTTGCCGCTGTGTGCGTGCTGGTCGCCACGCCGGGACCGGCCGTGCTGATGAGCATGTCGAATGCGGTCCGGTTCGGTGTGCGTCGTGCGCTGGTCAGTGCATTGGGCAGCATCACGGCGGTCTGTATCGTGATGACCGTGTGCGCCATCGGCCTCGGTGCAGCACTGGCCACGTCGGAAAAAATATTCAGTGCGATCAAGTGGTTCGGGGTGATCTATCTGGTCTGGCTCGGGTTCAAGATGTTCCGCTCACGCGAGTCGGGTTTTGGCGATGGTGCCGATGGTGCCGATGGTGCAACCATGCCGCCGCCGGCTAAATCCTTCACGGGTTTGTATCTTCAAGGTTTTCTTGTCGGTGCCAGCAATCCGAAGGCGCTGCTGTTTTTTACCGCATTTTTTCCGCAATTCCTCAATCCTGCACAAGCGCAATTGCCGCAGTTCCTGATCCTCGGTACGACCTTTATTTGCTGCGAATTATTCGGCCTGATGACCTATGCCAGTTTTGCGGCCCGCATTGCACCGTGGCTGCGGGCACCGGGCCGGGCCCGACGTTTTAATCAGGTCACGGGTGCGGCATTCGTCGGTGCCGGTGCATTGCTGGCCACCGTGCACCGGAGTTAAGGCGATGACTATCCGCATCCAGCAAGCCGATTTCGACATGAGCACCGAGCTGGCGAACTTGCGCGCCGGCAGCCCGCAGGTTGGTGCCATCGTCAGTTTCGTCGGCACCGTGCGCGACCTCAACGACGGCGCGACGGTTAGCCAGATGGAACTGGAACACTATCCGGGCATGACCGAAAAATCGATCGCCGTCATCGTCGAGCGCGCCCGCGCGCACTGGCCGATTGCCGATGCGCTGGTGATCCACCGGATCGGGCCGCTGCTGCCGACCGAGCAGATTGTGCTGGTGGCGGTTGCCGCTGCCCATCGCGGCGAGGCGTTTGCTGCCTGTGAATTCATTATGGATTATCTGAAGACCGAGGCGCCTTTCTGGAAAAAGGAACAGACGCCGGAGGGTGCGCGCTGGGTTGATGCGCGTGCGGTTGATGATGCGGCTTTGGCTAAGTGGGCGTTGGTGCCTTGACAGTGTTGGCCGGTGCATTTGGTGCAATGCCCTGCGGTT
>AEPR01000511.1 GCA_000195205.2 Oxalobacteraceae bacterium IMCC9480
CACACGTGTAGAGAGTTATACGAAGAACCCGTCGCATCCGTCACTCGCCCCCAAAACTCAGGAGCAATGACGATGAACACGACAACCAACAGCACCATTCTTGCCCTTGATCTGGGCACGCACACCGGCTGGGCACTGCACCAACTGGACAGCACGATCACCAGCGGCACCGAGCATTTCAAGCCCCAGCGATTTGAAGGCGGCGGAATGCGCTTCCTGCGATT
>AEPR01000510.1 GCA_000195205.2 Oxalobacteraceae bacterium IMCC9480
TGACCATTCGTCGATCAACTGGTGGGCGATCCGTTTCTTGCCGCTCATCGAGAAAATGGCTCGCAAACACAAGCGCCCGGTCGGCGGGAGCTGGCGCATGGATGAGACCTACATCAAGGTCAAGGGCGTTTGGAAATATCTCTATCGCGCCGTTGACAAGCAAGGAAAGACTGTCGACTTTCTGCTGACGGCGAAGCTCGACATGGATGCGGCGAAACGCTTCTTCGACAAGGCCATGGGTGCAAACGGCGAACCTGACAAGATCGCGATGGACAAGAGCGGTGCCAACAAGGCGGCCATCGATG
>AEPR01000509.1 GCA_000195205.2 Oxalobacteraceae bacterium IMCC9480
CGGCACTGTCAGGTACTTTTGAACTTGCGCATCAGCGCATCGAGTTGTGCAGTCGCCGCCGGTGCGGCCGTATCGACCTCGTCGTCATCTTCGGCGAATTCGGCAGCCAGGTCTTTCCAGCCGCGGCTTTCGGCGAAGGCATTGAATGCCTCCGGCGCTTCGAGCACGATCAGCTTGTCGTCCTGCAAGGCGACATCGCCGACCAGCAAGTCAGGGCCGACGTAACCGAGGCTCTGTAAGTGCAGCGTAATGTTGTGGATCAGGACAGTATCTTCGGGCAAGGGATCGTCGCCCATCTTGTGCTTCATGTCGACGTAGACGTCGATGGTGCCGTAGCCCTCGTCAAAAATGCGGATCATGCTGATCTCGCGCGTGTTGCCGGAAGAATCCTTTGCTGAGAAAGGACCGCTGAGCTGGATATCGGTGTCATTGTTCATGACCCGCAGATTACACCAGGAAGCGCTGCCGGGCCATCCCGGCGGGCGCGGTCTTGCATGGACTTGAACAAACCCATCATGGACCCATGTAATCATTCAAACCATTGCGATTGCCCCCCATGATTCCGTTATCCATCTTGGACCTCTGCCCGATTATCGAAGGCAGCACGGCCGCCATTTCCTTCCGCAACACCCTCAACCTCGCACAGCACGCCGAGCGGCTGGGTTACCAGCGCTACTGGCTGGCCGAACACCACGGCATGCCTGGCATTGCCAGTGCCGCGACCGCCGTGGTGATCAGCCATGTGGCCGCCGGCACCAGCACGATCCGGGTCGGTGCCGGCGGCATCATGCTGCCGAATCACTCGCCGCTGGTCATTGCCGAGCAGTTCGGCACCCTCGCTGCGCTGTTCCCGAATCGCATCGATCTTGGCCTGGGTCGCGCCCCCGGGTCGGACCAGGCCAGCGCGCGCGCACTGCGCCGCAACCTCACGAGCGACGCCGACGAGTTCCCGTCCGATGTGCTGGAGCTGATGGATTACTTCGAGCCGTACAGCGGTCGCGGCGTGCGCGCGGTGCCGGGCAACGATTCGACGGTGCCGGTCTGGATACTGGGCAGCAGCACGTTCGGCGCACAGGTCGCGGCGGAATTCGGATTGCCCTACGCGTTTGCTTCGCACTTCGCGCCGGCCCAGATGATGCAGGCCATCGAGATCTACCGGGCCCGCTTCAAGCCATCGGCACGACTGGCAAAACCGCATGTGATGCTGGGCTTTAATGTGTTCGCCGCCGACACCGACGACGAGGCCATCCTGCTGGCCAGTTCGATGCAGCAGGCCTTCATCAACTTGCGTACCGGCCGGCCGTCGTTGTTGCAGCCGCCGGTACCCGGCTATCTTGGGCAGTTGCCACCGGATGCGCGTGCGATGCTCGATCACACGCTATCGTCGTCGGCCATCGGCGGCCCGGCCACCGTCGCTGCCGCGCTGGAGGCGTTCATCGAGCGCACCGGTGCCGACGAACTGATGATCACGTCGCAGATCTTCGACCACGATGCGCGCCTGCGTTCTTACGAGATACTGGCCGACGTGCACCATCCGGTAGCGGCCTGACCCATACGGTAGCTTCAGGCTCTGACCAGTAGCGAACTGGGCTGGCCGGCTGGCTCGAACAAGGTCAGCGCGGTCATCGCCCGCGTCATTGCCACGTACAGCAAACGGCGCTCTTCGCCCAGATTGGCGGTGCGCGGAAACTGGCCGCGCTCGAGATACGGAATCAGCACCTGCGGCCATTCCTTGCCCTTGGCATATTGCACCGTCGTCAAATCCAGTTGCGCGCGACCCTTCAGGTAATTGAGCTTCTTGCTGATGCTGGCCTGGCGGGTCGCCAGTTCGGCCAGAAAATCGAAAGCAGACTGGTCCGGCCGGTTACCGGCAAATCGAATGAACGCGTCGATCGACCGCGTCGCCGAGTCAGCGCGGCCGCGACTGACAAAAACCCGGCTGGTGGCCGACACCAGATCAAGCTGACGTGCCGCCGTCGTCAGCAACTGCACGACTGTGTCGGTGCGGGCCATCGTGCGCAAAGTCTCGACGACCCCGGCAAAGCGGATTTTCCAGCGGCCGGTACTGGCCGAATCCACCGACGATACGCGGCACAGAATGCCCGAGAAAAACGACTCCAGCGTGGCCGGTTCGGCGGTGATCATGCGCAAGGCTTCCTGCCAGCGCCGTTCGTTTTTCAGCTCCGGCGACAGCCGTTCGTCGAACGCCAGCAGCGACGCAAAATCGACATCCGAATCAAACCGCGCCGACGCATACAGGCCCAGGCTGCGCACCAGTTTTTCGCAGGTCGGTTTGTCGCCGACGAGTGTGGCGTAGCTGCCGGTGGCGATGTGCAGCAAGCCGCGCAGCATCAGTATTTCGGGACGCACCAGGTACGAATCGAAACCCGAACAGCGGTACGGCATCCCGGCATCGATCAGCTGGTTTTCGATCTCGATACTCTGATCAGCATCGCGCACGACGATCGCAAAATCGCTCAGCTTGACGACCTTGCGTTCCCGCGCAGCCGTGATGGTCGCGATGACGCCGGCGGCGCAGTCGTTCTCCGGCCCGGGCTGATAGGACAGGTGCGTGACCTTGGTGCTCAAGCCCGGCTGCGACACGCAGTCGCGTCGCATCATCGTGGCTGCCAGCGTCGACACCGACGAGCCGAAACGAAACGTGCGCGTAATGGCCTGCCGGATCGCTCCGGGAAAGGCAAAATCAAAGCCGTTCGAGGACAGCGCCGGATCGGCACCGCGTTCGGCATTGATAATCTGGTCGCGGTCGCCGACCACCACCAGCCGCGCGTGACGCGCCAGCAATTGCACCAGCGCGAACTCGGCCGCGTTGACGTCATGCCACTCATCGACCACGCAGATCCGGAAGCGCGGCAGTACCTCAACCGCCTCGGGCTGACGCCGGAACAGTGCGATCAGATCGGTCGCATGGTCGAACGGACTTTGCCAGGCGCACTCGCCGGTATCGGCACCGCGCTGGCGTTCGATTTCCTGGCAAATGGCGATGATCTCCGGCGATTCGTCGAGCGACCCGGCGATTTCATCGGTGTCGCGCGCTTCGAATTCCAGCGTGACGAGGCCGGCTTTCAGGCGCACCAGCAGGCGGATCAAATCCTCAACCCGCTCGTTGCTGTCAAACGAAAAATCAAAGTCGGTGCGCACGCCGGCGTCGGCGTAGCGCTGCCACACCGCCTCTGCTGCGGCCACGATATGCGGGCGGATCTGCTCGCTGCTATCGTAAAAAACCGGCATATCGAGGTAGCTGGCGCTGGCCATGTTCAGCACTTGCTGACGGGCGAACTCTTCGACGGTCTGGATCACGATCCCGCGCGGCGCGCCTTCTTCTGCACATTTTTGCGCCAGCCGTTCCTTGGCACCCTGCGAAAAACACAGCGCGATCGCCTGTGAAGAAGCGATGCCTTTTTCGCAGGCGCGCTTGAGCACGCAGGCCAGTACCGTGGTCTTGCCGGCACCGGCGACAGCTTCGATCATGGTGATCGGCCTGGTCGATTCGATGATCGCGATTTGTTCAGGGGTCGGGGTGACGGACATGGGGAAGGATCAGGTCGAAAAACAGTATGGTAGTCGAACGGGGTCGGGAGGCGGAAGATAGACCAAAGTCCGCAAATCAACCGAGTCGTGCCAGCACCCAGCCTGTTGCGACAATATGGCCTACGGTGACTAATACCGACACGCCATGCAACCACTTGAAACGCTGCCGATCACCCGTGTCCGTAGCGCGATTGATTGCAGGCATCAACAACTGCCGCACAGGCAGGGTGGACAGGGCAATACCCGCCATCACCATCGCAGCAGTGATGTCATGCGACCACCAGACCAACGCCGCCACGGCCGCCGTAGCCATCACAAAAACGTAGAACCACGGAAAAGCGCGCCGCAGCGTTGCGCCTGCGGTTTGCGCTGGCAACACCGAGAAGAGCAGGGCGGCAAATCCAAACGCGTAGAGCGTCATTCCGCCGAACAAAAGAGCGGTGGCCAACACGGCGAGCGAATGCGTCATACCGGAATACCTTGTCATCGAAAAAATGAATGGGCGCTTGATGCGCAACTGCAGTGACCAGCCACCAGAACATGACTTGTCACTCGACGGGAGGGTGAAAAAAACTCACGCAGCGATGATAACCCCTAGCAACAATTGCGTGCTTGAGGGCAATACGAGGCGTTGTCACCCGGTTTAAAAAAGAGAATTAAACTGGCGTCCCGGTTCGATCAACTCACTTTCTACAATGGAATACACGAATGAAAAATCAAGCTTGTGTTGAACTTCGCGATCTGGAAATCAACACGGACATCGGAACCTACGGCCCCGATGAGACCAGGCCCGACAAACACCTGCTCGACATGTCCTTGCAGATCAGTTCGACAAGCGTGCTGATTGCACAAGACGGTATGGCGTACGTCTTCGATTACGACCCGTTGATCGCAGAAATTGACCGCCTGGCCGGCGACTGCCACTACGAGACGCAAGAGCGACTCATCACCCGGATTGTCGAGGCCTGTGCCGCTTGCGCGGAAATTGAATCTGTTGAAATCTGCTTGCGAAAATCACCGGTACATAAGGGGTCCGGCTCGCTCGGCGTGAGGCTCTCTGTGGACGCAAGTACCCTGGCCGGCATGCGATAAATCGTTCGGGGACCACCAGACACGATGTGATTTTTAACCGGCTGAAATGCGATAGCAGCACGTTTCATGAATGGTCTATTTTTGGGTTGCTGCAGTGACTGGACGTATAAAAAAGAAAAGAAACCTGGCGCTTCTCGATACCTCGCTTCACAAAAGCAAGGAGGAGGAGGTGTGTCCACTATGCGAGCGACCAATCCCGGGTCACCAGAAAGACGCCCATCACCTGATACCCAAATGTCAGGGCGGATCACTGACCGTGAGCCTACACCGCATCTGCCACCGCCAGATTCACGCTCTCTTTACCGAAACGGAACTGGCGCGGCAGTTTTCCACGGTTGAGCAGTTGAAGCAGCAAGATGAAATGAGCCGCTTTCTGAAGTGGGTGAAAACCAAGCCCAATGACTTTTTTGAAAAGAGCCGGAAAAGCGCGCGACTACGCAGCAAATAAGGCCTCATCCGTGCGGCCATACCTAACAATCACGAAAGAAATGAAGCAATGGAAATCGTCTGGTTCAAGCGCGACCTGCGCATCCGGGACCACGCACCGCTAGCCGATGCGGTAGCTGCCGGTCCGGTGCTGGCGCTCTTTCTGCACGAACCGGAGATCATCCTCGCACCGGACTTTTCGGCTGCCCATGGCGCCTTCATCCGCGAATGTCTCGATAGTCTGCATGCCGCATTGCAGGAGCGCGGCGGCGAGCTCGTCGAGATGACTGGATCGGCGCCCGACATGCTGGAGCAGATCTGGCAACAGCAGCCCTTTGCGACACTGCGCAGCCATCAGGAAACGGGAAACCGGGCATCGTATCAACGTGACGAGCAAGTGGCCGCATGGTGCCGCAAGCGCGGCGTGACGTGGCGGCAGTCGCCCCAGAACGGCGTCATCCGCGGTCAGGAAGCGCGCGCCAAGCGTGACTGGATCGCCGAGCTCGACGACTATTCAAGCAGCGAGCCGGTCAAGCCGCCACGCCATATCGTCCCGTCAAAATTGCCGCCGATGCTGACCGGACCCGTCGCACCACTGCAAGCCGCCGGCCACGACAAGCCCGGTCGCATGAAAGGCGGGCGCGCCGAAGCCATCGGCCTGCTGACCGCATTCATCCGGACCAGGATCCTCCGTTATCCGTATGCGATTTCCAGCCCCATCACAGCCGAGCATGGCTGCTCCCGGCTCAGCCCGTTCCTGGCCTACGGGGTGATCACGATGCGTGAAATTGTGCTGGCAATGAACCGGCGCGTGGACTCCGCGGAGCTTGCCGTCAACGAGGCCGAACGGGAGCGACTGATCAGCGCGCTACGGTTTTTTGCGGACCGTCTGCGCTGGCGTGCGGGGTATTTCCAGAACATGGAATCGATGCCGCGGCTGGAGTTCGACAATATCCATTCCGGCATGAACGGACTGCGCGAGGGGGAGTTCGATCCGGTGTTTTTTGCGCGCTGGCGGGAGGGCGAAACCGGCTATCCGATGGTGGATGCGGCAATGAAAATGCTGCATCACACCGGCTGGCTCAACATGCGCATGCGCGGCATGCTGCTATCCTTTGCGGTCAACGAGTTGTGGCTGCACTGGCGCGAACCGGCGCTGTTTCTGGCGCGGGAATTCGTCGACTACGAGCCGGCCATCCACTACAACCAGATGCAGATTCATGCCGGTACGGCTGGTGCCGGCAGCATGCTGGCCTACAACCCGGTCAAGCAGGCGCAGGAACTCGATCCCAAAGGGATCTTCGTACGGCGCTGGCTGCCGGCGTTACGGGCGGTGCCGGATGCGTACATTTTTACGCCGTGGACCATGCCGCCGGCCGTACAAACTGCCTGCGGCGTGGCGATCGGGTCCGATTATCCGGCGCCGCTGGTCGACCATCTCGACGCGGCACGGCAAGCACGTTCCCGGGTTGCCGATGCGCAGATCGCGGCAGGCATCCGGCCGCAATCGGTGCGCGGCCGAGACGGGCAAAAGGTGGCCGGGACGAGTCAGGTTGCGCTCTTCTAGAAGTTTGCCGGGGCGCGATAGAAAGCTGTTTTTACGCAGTGGCTCAGGCAGCAAACTCGATGCAATTGCGGCCCCGGCTCTTGGCCCGGTAGAGCGCCGCATCGGCTTTGGCGAGTGCGGCCTCGACGTCCGGAGTGCCGGCATCGAGCATCGCTAGTCCGATGCTGGCCGTCATCGTGACCTGCACGCCGGCGTTGCCGGCAATCCGGCATTGCAGGATTTCCTGACGCAGGCGCTCGGCCGCCACCTGCGCACCTTCGACGCTGGTATCCGACAGCAAAATCGCAAACTCATCACCACCGAACCGGCTCAGAAAATCAATGTCGCGCAACACCGCCTGGCACGCATGGGCGCAGGCGAGAATGGCCTGATCGCCGGTGGCATGGCCGTAGCTGTCGTTGATTTGCTTGAAGTGGTCGATGTCGAGAATAAGTACAGCCAGGCCGGTGCCGTGGCGCTGCGCGTGTTTGAGCTCGACCTCGAAGCGGGACATGAAATGCCGCCGGTTGGCGATGCCGGCCAGCGTATCGGTATTGGCCATGTGCGACAGCATCTCCTGGTGGCGCAGCAGCGCCCAGTGCTTGCGTAACATCAGGATCGCCATGGTCCAGAGCAGCAGCAGCGCGGCCGTCTCGCCCAGCGCGCGCTGCCGCCAGCTGGCCTGCCAGTCGCTGTCGGCTTCACCGACGATGACAATGAAGGGCAGGTCGTCGACCTTGCGCACGCCATACAGACGTTCGCGGCCATCCATCATCGAGCGGTCACGATACGACGCGTAGGTCGCGTCGGAGGCGACGAACGCCCTGGTCTGCGGATGATCGATGGTGGTGCCGAGCAGGTCCGGTCTGGCGGGTTTGCGCGCCAGCAAACCGAGCTGCGTATCGGCAATGACGATGGTGCCGCCGGTGTTGAGCGCCATTTGCGCAATCCTTCTTGAAAAAAAATCGAGGTCTACCGAGACACCCGCCGAGCCATGGAAACCCGGCCCCGGACCGGGAAAGCGCCGCACTTGCGTGACCGACAGCCGGCCGGCCTTGTTCAGGTACAGATGCGACACAAAGGTCTCGCGCAGCGGATCGGCCTGCAGCGACTTGCACCACTCGCGGCCGCTGGCATCGACGCCGATCCGGGCATTGGTATGCGTGACAATGCAGTTCCGGTCGACCAGGCCGACGCCGGCCGCGTTAGGCAGGGTTTTTCGCTTGGCCTCGATGAGCTCGGTAATGCGCGCCTGGCGCGCCGGATCGGCATCGGGATAGCGCAATGCCCCTACCGGGACATGACCGATGATGTCGCGCAGTACGTAGTCGGAATTTTCCATCGCACCCTGAATCCACTCGCTGATCAGGAAGCTGGCATTGGACACCCGTGTCCGGGCAGATTTTTCTTCCTGACGGTAGGACGTGAACAGGTCCACCGCCTCCACGATCGGCAGGATCAGGCAAAAGCATAAGCACCATAAAAGGCTTTTGCGATACGGCGACATCGTTGAACTCCGTGAGAAAACTGCTGCGCCTGCATGGTCTGTTAGTGTAGGCAGCCGAAGCGACGGCATCCGGCCCCCGCACACGATACCTGTTTTTTCCCGTACCACTATGCGTATGAAGACCGATCATACCGTTCCTCACTGTCAACCCATCGGAGATGCCATGTCCCAAGCACCTGCATTCGAATTATTTGCCTTCTGGCGCACCTCGGCCACCTATCGCGTGCGCGTTGCCCTGAACCTGAAAGGCCTGAGCGCGCACGAACGCATCATCAATCTCGATACCGGCGAACAGCGCAGCGCCGCCTTTCTGGAGATCAATCCGATGGCTGCGATTCCGGCGCTGCTCGAAGCCGGTCAGGCCCCGCTGACACAGTCGCTGGCGATCCTCGAATTCCTCGATGAAATGCAACCGTTGCCGGCCTTGCTGCCGACCGGACTGCATGCCCGCGCACGAGTGCGCTCACTGGCGGCGATGCTGGCCGGCGATACCCATCCGCTGATCACGCCGCGCGTTAAAAAGTATCTGACCGGTACCCGCGACTTCGATGATGCCGCCTGGCGTGCATGGCAAATTCACTGGTTCACGACGGGCTTGCAAGCGCTGGAACAACGCCTTGCATCGGAAGCCGGCACCGGCCTGTTCTGCCATGGCGATACGCCCACCAGCGCCGACATCTGCCTGGCCAGCATCATTGTGGTTGCCCGTGTCTTCAAGATCACTGTTGCCGACATCCCGACTGTCGACCGGATCATGGCGAGTTGCGAAGCGCTAGATGCGTTTGCGAAGGCTGATCCGCGGCGTCAGGCCGGCGCGCCGGAGTAACTTCCGACGCTGACCGGGCGGGTCTGTTCGTTGCCGTACAGACCCGTGGTAGCGCGCTGCGTAGCATCGGCCGGCTTATCGCTCCGTGATCCTCGCCACCATGCCCAAGCCATCTTCCCGCCAGCCGGACCGCAAGCTCACGAGTAGCGGCGACGTCCGCGTACGCGGCGCGCGTGAACACAATCTGAAAAATATCGATGTCGATATCCCGCGCGATGCGCTGGTGGTGTTCACCGGCGTTTCCGGCTCGGGCAAGTCGTCGCTGGCGTTCGGCACGCTGTATGCGGAAGCGCAACGGCGCTATCTGGAATCGGTGTCGCCCTATGCGCGGCGCTTGTTTAATCAGATGGCCGTGCCGGACGTCGATGACATCGACGGTTTGCCGCCGGCGGTGGCGTTGCAGCAGCAGCGCGGCTCGCCGACCACCCGCTCGTCGGTGGGCAGCGTGACGACCTTGTCGAATCTGCTGCGCATGCTGTACTCGCGCGCCGGTGACTATCCGGCGGACCAGCCGCTGCTGTACGCGGAATCGTTTTCAGCCAATACGCCGGAAGGCGCCTGCCCCGAATGCCACGGCCTGGGCCGGGTCTACGACGTCACCGAACGCTCGCTGGTACCGGACGACCGGCTGACCATCCGCGAGCGCGCCATCGCCGCCTGGCCTTCGGCCTGGCATGGCCAGAACTTGCGCGAGATTCTGGTGACACTCGGCTACGACGTCGATACACCGTGGCGTGACTTGCCGAAAAAAGACCGCGACTGGATCCTGTTCACTGACGAGCAACCGAGCGTGCCTGTGTATTCCGGTTTCAGTGCCGCCGAAGTGCGCGCTGCGCTCAAGCGCAAGGCGCTACCCAGCTATCAGGGGACCTTCACGGGTGCCAAAAAATATGTGCTGCAGACCTTCGCCTCGACCAACAGCCCGCTAATGAAAAAACGGGTGGCGCAGTATCTGCTCAGTGCCGACTGCCCGCTGTGCGAGGGTAAACGGCTGCGCCGCGAAGCGCTGTCGGTCACCTTCGCCGGGTACGATATCGCCGCTATCGCGCGGCTGCCGCTCAACCGTCTCGGTGCCATCCTCGCGCCATTCGCCGATGGCACTGCCAAGGTCGACGCCAGACAGCAGCGTGAACATCCCGAAAAAATTCTCGTTACGCAGCGCATCGCCGCCGATCTGATCGAGCGGCTCGCCGTCCTGCTGGATCTGGGACTGGGCTATCTGACCCTGGAACGCAGCACGCCAACGTTGTCGCCCGGCGAACTGCAGCGCTTGCGCCTGGCGACGCAGGTGCGCTCCAACCTGTTCGGCGTCGTGTATGTGCTTGACGAGCCTTCCGCCGGCTTGCATCCGGCCGACACCGAGGCGCTGCTGACGACGCTGGCGCGGCTCAAGGCCTCCGGCAATTCACTGTTCGTGGTCGAACATGATCTGGACATCATCCGGCAGGCAGACTGGATCGTCGATGTCGGTCCGGGTGCCGGCGAGCACGGCGGACTCGTGTTGTACAGCGGTCCGCCGGCAGGGCTGGCAGAGGTCGAGGCATCACAAACCCGGCGTTACCTGTTTGCCGGACCGGCCGGCACACGCCGCACGCCGCGTGTGCCGGATCGCTGGCTGCGACTCGAAGGCGTGACCCGCAATAATCTTGCGCACCTTGATGCGGCCTTTCCGCTGGGCGTGCTGACCAGCGTGACCGGCGTCTCCGGATCCGGCAAATCCAGTCTGGTGAGCCAGGCGCTAGTGGACCTGGTCGGCACCTCTCTGGGCCACGAGATCGCACCCGAGGACGAGGATGCAGACGCGCAGGAGCATCGCGCCGTGATCCCGACCGGCGGACGTATCGTCGCTGGCATGGAAGGTATCAAGCGTCTGGTGCAAGTCGATCAGAAACCGATCGGCCGCACGCCGCGCTCGAATCTGGCGACTTATACCGGCCTGTTCGATTACGTGCGCAAGCTCTTTGCGATGACCGATGACGCGCGTCGTCACCGGTATGATGCCGGCCGGTTTTCTTTCAACGTCGCCAAGGGGCGTTGCGCGACTTGCGCCGGCGAGGGTCAGGTGATGGTTGAATTATTGTTTTTGCCGAGCGTGTACGCCCCCTGTCCGGCATGTCACGGCGCGCGCTATAACGACGACACGCTGGCCATCCGCTACCGAGGCAAGAATGTCGCCGAAGTGCTGGCGATGACGGTCGACGCCGCGTGGGAATTTTTTGCTGACGAAGCGCCGCTGCTTCGGCCCTTGTCTGTCTTGCGCGAGGTCGGACTGGGTTATTTGCGGCTCGGTCAGGCCGCCACCGAACTGTCCGGCGGCGAAGCGCAACGCGTCAAACTGGCCACCGAATTGCAGCGGCCGCAGCGCGGCGACACGCTCTACATTCTCGATGAACCGACCACCGGACTGCATCCGTCGGACATCGATAAACTGATCGCGCAGCTCGATGCCCTGGTCGCCTCGGGCAATACCGTGATCGTGGTCGAACACGACATGCGCGTGGTCGCCGCCAGCGACTGGGTCATCGACATCGGTCCCGGTGCCGGCGACAAGGGCGGTCGCGTTGTGGTCAGCGCGCCGCCGGATCAGGTGGCGCGCAATCCGGACAGCCGCAGCGCGCCGTATCTGGCGCGGGCGCTGGTCTGATTGCATCCGGCCATAAAGTAAAACGGCGCCGTACTCATTCGCCGGACTTCTGCGAATAAACACGGCGCCGTCGACACGGGCTATCCGTCAAATATCGATATTGCCCGCCTGCAGAGCATTCGCCTCAATGAACGCCCGGCGCGGTTCGACATCGTCACCCATCAGCGTCGTGAAGATCTGGTCGGCCGCAATCGCATCATCGATCTGCACTTTCAGCAAACGCCGCACGGCAGGATCCATCGTGGTTTCCCACAGCTGCGACGGGTTCATCTCGCCCAGTCCTTTGTAGCGCTGCTTCGAGACACCGCGCTCGGCTTCTTCGCGCAGCCAGGCCATGACCTGGTGGAAATCGTTGATGCGGATTTCCTTGATGCGTTCGCCCGTGCCACGTCGCACCATCGCGCCATCACCGAGCAAGCCCTTGAAGGTGGCGGCTGCATTGGCCAGCACCGCGTAGTCCGGGCCGCTGACAAAGTCGGCATCGATGACGCTGACTTTCACGTTGCCGTGGTACATGCGCTGGACGCGCAGCTGGTGCTTGTCGGACAGATCATCGGAACGCACCAGAATCTCGACGGCGGGATCATTGATCGTGGCCAGCATCGCCGCGGCACTGCTGGCCGCGCTTTCCGGCGTACTCAGGTCCAGCGTGACGCCGGTCATGATGGCGGTCAGGGCGGCGTTGTCGATCGCCCGTGCCAGCCGCGTGATGATGGCGTTGGCGGTGTTGTACTGGCGGACCAGCTCGGCCAGTGCATCGCCGCTGATCGGCTCGGCCTGTTCGTACGGGATGAGCGCGGCGTCGTTGAGCGCGATCTGCATCATGTAGGCGGCTTCTTCGATATCGTCCTTCAGGTAGCGCTCGTCACGACCATGCTTGACCTTGTAGAGCGGCGGCTGGGCGATGTAGACATGGCCTCGCTCGACCAGCGCCGGCATCTGCCGGTACAGCAGCGTCAACAGAAGTGTGCGGATGTGGGCGCCATCGACGTCGGCGTCGGTCATGATGATGATGCGGTGGTAGCGCAGCTTGTCCGG
>AEPR01000508.1 GCA_000195205.2 Oxalobacteraceae bacterium IMCC9480
GCGCACGCTGGTGCGGGAAGTCGATGAGCAGTTCGCCCGGGTCCAGTTGTTGGCCGTGACGCTGGCACATAGCCGTACCCTTGCCGGCAATGATCTCGTCGCCTTCCATCGCGAGGCACGCGAACTGCTGACGGCGACTGCGATGCCGGTCCGGGTGGTGCTCAGTGATGTGCGCGGACAGCAAGAGCTCGATACGCAAGTCGCATTTGGCACCCCGTTGCCGCGCTACGGCAACCAGGCGCAGTTGCGTCAAGTGATTGCGTCGGGACGGGCGGTGACGTCGGATGTCTTTGCCGATACGCCGGGGTGGAAGTATGCGGTGGCGGTTCCGGTCGTGGCCAACGGAAAAATTATCCGGATAGTGAGCGTGATGATGCCGCTGCGGCAGCTCGACGCGCTGTTGTCGCGTTATCAGTTCCCGGCCGGCTGGACCGTCAGCGTTTTCGACAGCAGCGGGACGATTGCTGCACGAAACCGGCTTCCGGAGCGCTTCGTCGGGCAGAAAGCCACACAAGCCAATCTGGAAATGCTTCTGGTGCAAAGCGAGGGTATGCATCACACCCGTACCATCGAGGGCCTCGTGGTACGGGCATTTTTCAGTACGTCGCCGACCAGTCACTGGAAGGCGGCGATCGGCCTGCCTGACAGTCCTCTGATGAGCTCCCTGGCACTGAACGTGATGTTGACGGCTGCCGGCCTGCTCGTCTGGTTCGTGCTGGCCGGAGCGCTGGCGCTGTCTCTGGGCAGGCGGATTGCCTGGTCGATGACGGCACTGACCTCGCCGGCACGGGATCTGGCGGCGGGCAAGGCACTCGCGGTTCCCCGCGTGTATTTTCTCGAAGCCGGCGAGGTCGCCCGGGCGACGCTACGGTCGTCAATGGAATTACGCTTTAGCGAGCTGGCGCTGAAGGCCCTGAACCATGACCTGGAAGCGCGGATACAGGAGCGGACCCGCGAAGCGACCGATCTGTATGAGCGCGGACCCTGCGGTTACCACACGCTTGATGCAACGGGCATCGTGATCCAGGTCAATCAGACCGAGCTGGATTTGCTGGGCTACGAGCGCGAAGAATACCTGGGGCACGCGATCCGGCAATTCATGACGCCGGATAGCGGAGCGACCACCGCCGACCGGTTTTTGCAATTGCGGCACGGCGGGCAATTGCAGGATCTCGAGGTCGATTTCGTGCACAAGGATGGCACCGTGGTGTCTTGCCTGATCAGTGCCAATGTTGAGCTTGATAGCCGGGGACATTTCGCTTTTCTGCGCAGCACGCTGGTCGATAATCGCATCGGCAAAGCGCGCCAGCAGCAGATTGCCTCGCTCAACGAGTTCCTCAATGAAGTCCTGGAGTCCTTGCCTTTTGGCGTGGCGGTACTCAACGGGCAGCAACAGGTCATCTTGCGCAACCGGCTGTTCGGTAGCCTGCAGGGTTACCCACCCGACTTGTTCCAGAAATCGCCATTGATGTTTGCCGAGATGGTCCGGTTTTCGTATGAGCAGGGGCATTACCCGCAGCGCTCGTATGACGACGTGCTGGCCGAGTATCTCGCGATGATCGGGTCGCGCCAATCAGTGCGCATCGAGCGCAGTTTGCCCGGTAACCAGTATCTGGAAATACGCGGCCAGCCGATTTCGGCCGACTGGATCCTGCTGACCTACACCGACATCACGGCGTTCCGGCGGGCCGAGCAAGCCCTGTCGCAAGCCCGCACCGAGGCAGAAACGGCCAATCTTGCCAAGAGCGATTTCCTCGCCAACATGACCCACGAACTGCGCACGCCGCTCAACGCCGTGATCGGCCTGGCACGACTGCTGACGGAGTCGCCGCTGAACGCCTGGCAACGCGACTATGCCGACAAGATCGCGCTGTCGGCCCAGTCCTTGCAGGTGCTGATCAATGACATTCTGGATCTGTCGAAGATGGAAGCAAACCAGCTGCGTATCGAACAGATCCCGTTTTCGCTGAACCTGCTGCTGCGCACGGCGGCTTCGGTGCTGGGGGTGGGTGTTGGCCAGAAAGCGATTGCCGTGGTGCTGGATCTGGCCCCGGACGTGCCCGATGCCCTGGTGGGCGACCCGTTGCGCGTGCAGCAAATCCTGCTGAACCTGATCAGCAATGCGCTCAAATTTACCGAGCGCGGCGAGATCGTGGTTTCGGTGCGCTGCCAGTCGATGATGCCGGTGGCTGCCGGCGCGCCCATCCTGCTGCAGATCGCCGTGCGCGATACCGGCATCGGCATTGCGGTGGCTGCGCTGGAGACGATTTTCAATGCGTTCATACAGGCCGACGCATCGACCAGCAGGTTGTATGGTGGCACCGGCCTGGGCCTGACGATCAGCAACCGGCTGGTCACGATGATGGGGGGACAGATCAGCGTCGACAGCACGCCGGGACAGGGTAGCGAATTTCGCTTTTCGCTGCCCCTGACGGCAGGCGTTCCGGTACGGCCGGACGATCTTCCTGCCGCACTGCGGGTGCTGATCGTGGAAAGTCATCCGTTGAAACGTGCGCTATTGCGCGATGCCTGCCTGGCATTCGGCTGGCAGGTTCGTGTGATCGATCCTGCGCAGCCGGGATTGCCGGCCTTGCTGCAGGCCGGCGCGACACGCGGCGAGACCGATGTGTTGCTGTTGGACGGGAGGTTGCCGGAGATCGACGCGATGGCATTGTTGCGGCAATGGCGTGCGATGCCTGATGTCGTATTGCCGCGTACCTTGCTGATGGTGCCGCTGCTGGCGCTCGAACGGTTCGCCGCGGGCAGCCGGGACGGCTTTCCGGACGGGCTGGTTGCCAAGCCGCTGACGCGCTGGAGTCTGGCCGAGGCCGTGCTGAGGCTTTTTCCTGCTGCGCCGGTGGCGTGTATTGCGGCCACTGCGGTGCCTGTCTTGCCCTTGTCCGGGCTGCGCCTGCTGGTGGCCGAGGATAACGCCATCAATCAGGAAGTGGCCGCGCAGGTGTTGAGCGCGGCCGGTGCCGAGGTCGTGCTGGTCGGTGACGGTATTGCGGTGCAGGCGGCGCTGACGATGGCGGTCGACAGGTTTGATGTCGTGCTGATGGATCTCCAGATGCCTTTGATGGATGGCTATGCGGCGACCCGGTGGATCCGTGACCAGCCGGATGTTGCAACGTTGCCGGTGGTTGCGTTGACGGCTCAGGCGAATGGAAGCCGATTTGCCACGGCACGTGATGCCGGTATGACGGGCGTTCTGGCCAAGCCGCTTGATGTCGATGCCTTGCTCGCCGTGATCACCGGGGCGGGCATTAGCTGGTCTGCCGGCAGCCACCGGACGCCTCCTGATGCGCCGCCTGCCATCCCGTTATCCGGGCTGGATTTTGTCGCTGCCCTGAAGGTATTCGGTGGTGACAAGGTGCGTCTGGCGACGCTCTTGCGTGCCTTCGTGGATCGTCAGGGCGAGGATGTTGCCGAAGCGCGCCGGCTGCTGGACTGCAACGACGTCGACGCGGCAATTGATCTGGTGCACCAGATGCGCGGCGTGGCTGCGTCGCTGCATGCGCGCGAGCTACACCACGTCGCCGGCTTGACCGAAACCGCCTTGCTGGACGGCGCTGTCGAGGCGCTGCCGGACTTGTTCCGCCAGCTTCAGGATGCCATGACGATGGTGCGGCATTGCGCGCGCCAGTTTGATGCGTTGCTGATGCTAGGGCACCCCGGCTTGATTACTCCACCGTGACGGACTTGGCCAGATTGCGTGGCTTGTCGACATCGGTGCCGCGTGCCAGTGCCGTGTGGTAAGCCAGCAATTGCAGCGGCACCACATGCAGAATCGGTGACAGCAAGCCGTAGTGCTCGGGCAAGCGGATCACGTGGATGCCCTCGCTTGACGAAATGTGCGAATCGGCATCGGCAAAGACATACAGCTGGCCGCCACGGGCGCGGACTTCCTGCATGTTCGATTTCAGCTTCTCGATGAGGGTGTCGTTCGGTGCCACCGTGACGACCGGCATTTCTTCGGTCACCAGCGCCAGCGGTCCGTGCTTGAGTTCGCCGGCCGGATAGGCTTCGGCGTGGATGTATGAAATTTCCTTGAGTTTGAGCGCGCCTTCGAGGGCGATCGGGTAGTGCATGCCGCGACCGAGGAACAGCGCGTTTTCCTTGCGGGCAAAGGCATCGGCCCAGGCGATGATTTGCGGCTCCAGCGCCAGCACGCTCTGGATTGCGGTCGGCAGGTGACGCAGG
>AEPR01000507.1 GCA_000195205.2 Oxalobacteraceae bacterium IMCC9480
CCTCCCCGGTCGACGAGACCAGGGCACGCGTTGCGCAAGCCAGTGTGCACATCGAACTGTCGCAAGCGGCGAGCGAACTCGCGATGGCGCGCAACCGTCTGGCGTCCACCTGGGGCAGCACCCGGCCGCGCTTTGAGCGCGTCGACGGCGCACTCGACATCCTGCCGCCGCTGCCCTCACTGGACGCGCTGATGCAACGCCTGCAGCACTCGCCCGCGCTGGCCCGTTCGCGGCTGGAAGTGATGCGCCGTCAGGCACTGGTGCAAGTCGAGCGGGCCCGTCAGGTGCCCGACATCACGCTGAGCCTCGGTGCCAAACGCGACGAACAGCTGGGCCGCAATCAAGCCATCGTCGGCGTGTCGATTCCATTGCCGCTGTTCGACCGCAACCAGGGCAATCTGCTCGAATCGCTGCGCCGCACCGACCAGGCCCGCGACGCGTTGACGGCGCGCCAAGTGCACAGCGCCAGTGAACTCGCGCAGGCCCACGAGCAACTTGATACCGCGCGCCAGCAAGCCCGGCTGCTGCAGCAGCAAATCGTGCCCGGTGCCCGAAGCGCCTATGACGCTGCGACCACCGGCTTCGCTTTCGGCAAGTTCAGTTTTCTTGACGTGCTCGATGCGCAGCGCACCTTGTTGCAAGCCCGATCCCAGGCATTGCAGACGCTGGCCAGCGCCCATCGGGCGGCCGCCGACATCGAACGCCTCGTTGGTGGCGACGTCGCCACTGCGTCCGCTGTCTCCCTCAATACCCCGCCTCAGGAATCACCATGACAGTCAATTTCAACAAAAAACAAGGCATCGCCATCGTGCTGGTGCTGGCCATCGGCGCGCTGCTGGCTTTCCTGATCCTGGGTCTCAACGCTAGCGCGGGAAGCGCCGACACCCACGGCACGGACAGCCATGCCGAGGCCAATGAACACGATGAAGCGCGCGTGACGATGAGCGACCAGCAAATGAAACAGAACGGCGTCGCACTGAGCACGGCCGGACCGGCGCGCATCAACAGCATGCTGCAATTGACCGGCGAGATTCATGCCAATGGCGATCGCATGGTGCACATCGTGCCGCGCTTGGGCGGGATCGTCGAATCGGTTTCGGCCAACGCCGGCGACCGCGTGCGCAAGGGCCAGGTGCTGGCCGTGATCTCCAGCCATGCGCTGGCAGACCAGCGCAGTGCATCGCTCGCGGCGCAACAGCGGCTGGCGCTGGCGCGTACGACGCTGGCGCGCGAACAGAAATTATGGGAAGAAAAAATCTCTGCGGAGCAGGATTATCTGCAAGCCCGCAACGCGATGCAGGAAGCCGACATCGCCGCCCGGAGTGCGCGCCAGAAGCTGGCCGCGCTCGGTGCTGCAAGCAGCACAAGCGGCGACCTGACGCGCTATGAAATCCGCTCCCCGATCGACGGCACCGTGACCGACAAGCGCATCGCCAACGGTGCCTCGCTCAAGGACGACACGACGATTTTCATCGTCGCCGATCTGTCGTCCGTCTGGGCCGAAATCGCCGTACCGGCGAAAGACCTCAATGCTGTTAGCACCGGCCAGCAAGCCACCGTCAAGGCGATTGCCTTCGACCATGACGCGACCGGCACGCTGTCCTATGTCGGCGCGCTGGTAGGTGCACAAACCCGCACGGCGAGCGCGCGCATTGTCTTGCCGAACCCGAAAGGAGTATGGCGTCCGGGCTTGCCGGTGACAGTCAATCTGGTGTCGGCATCGGTCGATGTCGCCATCGCGGTGCCGGTCGGCGCGGTCCAGACAATCAATGAGGAACCGACCGTGTTCGGCCGGTATGGCGACAGCTTCGAAGCGCGACCGCTGACATTGGGACGCAGTGATGGCGTGTTCACCGAGGTGCTAGCTGGCTTGCGTGCCGGCGAGCAGATCGCAGCCCGCAACAGTTTCCTGATCAAGGCCGACCTCGGTAAATCAGGTGCCAGCCATGCCCACTGATCAACGCCCGTTGACGATGACGCCTTCCACGCCGGACCCCTTCGAAAGCGCGCACCATGTTTGAAAAAATCATTCACTTTTCGATCGCACAGCGCTGGATGGTCATGCTGCTCACGCTGGGCATGGCGGCCGTTGGCGTGTTCAGCTATCAGCAACTGCCGATCGATGCCGTGCCCGACATCACCAACGTCCAGGTGCAGGTCAATACTGCGGCACCGGGCTACTCGCCGCTGGAAACCGAACAGCGCATCACCTATCCGATCGAAACCGTGATGGCGGGTTTGCCGCAACTCGAGCAGACCCGTTCGCTGTCGCGCTACGGCCTGTCGCAAGTGACCGTTATCTTCGAGGAGGGCACCGACATTTTCTTTGCGCGCCAGCTGGTCAACGAGCGATTGCAGCAAGCCAGGGAACAGTTGCCGTCAGGATTGACGCCTAGCCTGGGGCCGATTTCGACCGGCCTCGGTGAGATTGTGATGTGGACCGTCGAGGCCGCTGCCGGCGCCCTGAAAGCCGATGGCACGCCGTACACGCCGACTGACTTGCGCGAGATCCAGGACTGGGTCATCAAGCCGCAGTTGCGCAATGTGCCCGGTGTCGCCGAGATCAACACCATAGGCGGTTTCGCGAAAGAGTTCCACGTCGCGCCAGACCCGGACCGGCTGATCGCGCATGGCTTGACGCTGCAGGACATCGTCACCGCGCTCGAGCAAAACAATAGCAATGTCGGGGCCGGCTATATCGAGCGGCGTGGCGAACAATTTCTGGTGCGCGCACCCGGCCAGGTGAGCTCGATCGCCGACATCGGCAACATCCTCGTCGGCAGCCGGCAGGGCATCCCGGTGCGCATCAGTGATGTCGCGGACGTGGTCATCGGCAAGGAACTGCGCACCGGCGCGGCGACCGAAAACGGCCGCGAAGTCGTGCTCGGCACGGTCTTCATGCTGATCGGTGAAAACAGCCGCACCGTCTCGCGCGCGGTCGCCGGCAAGCTCGACGAGATCAATCGCGGCTTGCCTGAAGGCGTGGTCGCCAACACGGTCTACGACCGGACCACGCTGGTCGACAAGGCGATCAACACCGTCAGGAAAAATCTGATCGAAGGTGCGCTGCTGGTGATCGCCGTGCTGTTCCTATTCCTCGGTAATTTGCGCGCCGCACTGATCACGGCGATGGTGATTCCGCTGGCGATGCTGTTCACTTTTACCGGCATGGTGACCAACGCAGTCAGCGCCAACCTGATGAGCCTGGGGGCGCTCGACTTCGGCATCATCATCGATGGCGCGGTGGTGATCGTCGAGAACTGCGTGCGCCGTCTGGCCCACGCGCAAACCAAAGCCGGCCGGCCACTGACCCGCAGCGAGCGCTTCCATGAAGTGTTTGCCGCCGCCCGCGAAGCACGCCGGCCCTTGCTATACGGGCAGCTGATCATCATGGTCGTGTACCTGCCGATTTTTGCGCTCACCGGGGTCGAAGGAAAGATGTTTCATCCGATGGCTTTTACCGTTGTCGCGGCGCTGATCGGCGCGATGATCCTGTCGATTACCTTCATCCCGGCAGCGGTGGCGCTCTTCATCGGCAACAAGGTCAGCGAAAAAGAAAACCGCGTGATGACGTGGGCCAGGCGCGCCTATGCACCGATGCTGCGGTTCGCGATGGGCAACAAGCCGCTGGTGCTGACGATTGCCGGCGTGGCCATCGTACTGAGCGGATTGCTTGCCACACGCATGGGTAGCGAATTCGTCCCCAGTCTCGATGAAGGCGACATCGCGCTGCACGCCTTGCGCATTCCCGGCACCAGCCTGACGCAAGCCATCGCGATGCAGGAGGAACTGGAACGCACGATCAAACAGTTCCCCGAGGTCGACAAGATCTTCGCCAAGATCGGCACGGCCGAAATTGCCACCGATCCGATGCCGCCCAATGTGGCCGATAACTTCGTCATGCTCAAACCGCCATCGGCGTGGCCTGATCCGACCCGCAGCAAGGCCGATCTGGTGGCGGCAATGCAGGCGGCGGTTGCGAAGGTGCCCGGGAATAATTACGAGTTCACACAACCGATCCAGATGCGCTTCAATGAATTGATTTCGGGCGTGCGCAGCGATGTCGCGGTGAAGGTATTCGGCGACGACATGACCATCATGAATCGCGCTGCGCAAGAGATTGCCACCGTGTTGTCGGCGGTGCCGGGAGCGGCCGATGTCAAGGTCGAACAGACCACCGGCCTGCCGATGCTCACGGTCCGGATCGACCGCGAAAAAACTGCCCGGCTGGGATTGCATGTCAGCGATGTCCAGCAAGTGATCGGCACCGCCATCGGCGGCACCGAAGCCGGCACGCTGTTCGAAGGCGACCGCCGTTTTGACATCATCGTGCGTCTGCCCGAAGCACTGCGGGCCGACACCGCCGCCATCCTGCGCTTGCCGATCCGTCTGCCGGCTCGTGGCACTGATGGCCAGCCGTCGTATCTGACGCTGGGCGATGTGGCCACCCTCGACATGGCACCCGGACCGAACCAGATCAGCCGCGAAAACGGCAAGCGACGCGTGGTCGTGACCGCCAACGTGCGGGGTCGCGATATCGGCTCGTTTGTCGCGGATGCCGGGCAGCAGATCCGCCAGCAGGTCACTATCCCGAGCGGCTACTGGACCAGCTGGGGCGGCACTTTCGAGCAACTGCAATCGGCCACCAGGCGACTGCAGATCGTCGTGCCGGTGGCGCTGCTACTGGTATTCATGCTGCTGTTTGCGATGTTCAACAACATCAAGGATGGCTTGCTGGTCTTCACCGGCGTGCCGTTCGCGCTCACCGGCGGCATCGTCGCGCTGTGGCTGCGCGGTATTCCGTTGTCGATTTCGGCGGGGATCGGTTTCATTGCGTTGTCGGGCGTGGCGGTGCTCAATGGACTGGTGATGATCGCGTTCATCCGCTCGCTGCGCGAGCAGGGCATGCCGCTCGATCAGGCCATCGAAGAAGGTGCGCTGACGCGCTTGCGACCGGTGCTGATGACGGCGCTGGTGGCCTCGCTGGGATTCGTGCCGATGGCGATTGCCCTCGGCACCGGTGCCGAAGTGCAGCGACCGCTGGCTACTGTGGTCATCGGCGGCATCCTGTCATCGACGATGCTGACCTTGCTGGTGCTGCCGCTGTTGTACCGGATGGCGCATCGCAAGGAAGACGACAAGCCCGCCGCGCCGGACTGATGCAATAGGGTCATCGTGCCCGCGCGAGCGTACTGCCGAATGGTCGGAATTG
>AEPR01000506.1 GCA_000195205.2 Oxalobacteraceae bacterium IMCC9480
CGATGCGGCGATTGCTGCTGCGGGTGCGCTGACCGGTCCGGTCACTGTGGAAAACCGCTATTGCCGATATCATGCGGCACCCTCACTATGCGCCGCTTGTTTTCCACGCGCGATTTTTTCCGCCCATTCCTGACCGGAGTTCCGATGTCCCGCCCCCCGCTTTACAAATCCCTGTACGTCCAGGTCCTGACCGCCATCGTCATCGGCGTCGCCCTGGGCCATTTTTATCCTGAGTCCGGCGCGGCCATGAAGCCGTTCGGTGATGGCTTCATCAAGCTCATCAAGATGATCATCGCGCCTATCATTTTCTGTACCGTGGTGATCGGCATCGCCGGCATGGAAGACATGAAAAAGGTCGGCAAGACCGGCGGCCTGGCATTGCTGTATTTCGAAGTCGTCAGCTCGATCGCGCTGATCGTCGGCCTGGTCATGGTCAACCTGCTGCAACCGGGTGCCGGCATGAACATCGATCCGGCCTCGCTCGATACCAAAGGCATCGCCAGCTATATCGCCCCCGGCAAGTTGCAGAGCACCACCGACTTCCTGCTCAATATCATCCCGACCAGCGTCGTCGATGCATTCGCCAAGGGCGAAATCCTGCAAGTGCTGATGTTTTCCATCCTGTTCGGCTTCGCGCTGCACCGGGTCGGCGGTCGCGGCACGCTGGTGTTTGATTTCATCGAAAAGACCTCGCATGTCCTGTTCGGTATCGTCGGCGTGATCATGAAATTCGCCCCGATAGGCGCGTTCGGTGCGATGGCCTTCACGATCGGCAAGTACGGCGTCGGTTCGCTGCTGTCGCTCGGAAAACTGATGGGGACTTTTTACGGTACCTGCCTGATTTTCATTTTCCTGGTGCTCGGTTCGATTGCACGGGCGCATGGCTTCAGCATCTGGAAGTTCATCAAGTACATCAAGGAAGAACTCTTCATCGTGCTGGGCACGTCCTCGTCGGAATCGGTCCTGCCACGCATCATGGTCAAGATGGAAAATCTCGGCGTCAAGAAATCGGTCGTCGGCCTGGTGATACCCACCGGTTATTCGTTCAATCTGGACGGTACCTCGATCTACCTGACGATGGCGGCGATCTTCATTGCGCAAGCGACCAATACGCCGATGACGCTGACGCAGCAGATCACCTTGCTGGCGGTATTGCTGCTGACATCGAAAGGTGCCGCCGGCATCACGGGCAGTGGTTTCATTGTGCTGGCCGCTACCTTGTCGGCAGTCGGCGGCGTCCCGGTTGCCGGCCTGGCGCTGATCCTCGGCATCGACCGCTTCATGTCGGAAGCGCGTGCACTGACCAACCTGATCGGCAATGGCGTGGCCACCGTGGTGGTCGCCAAGTGGACCGGCGATGTCGACATGGCCAAGCTCAAGCACACGCTGGACAATCCGAACGACATCGAAACCGACGAGCCGGAAGTACTGGCCGAGAAAACCCACGGCGTGCCGCAAGCACCGTTGTAATTCACCGTTAGCCAGTTCGTCGTCATCGCTGCACGCCGCAGGGGCACAGCCTCATCGTGCCCACGCGAAT
>AEPR01000505.1 GCA_000195205.2 Oxalobacteraceae bacterium IMCC9480
AATCCGAGTGTAGCCACTACTGGTTGTCGACACCAGAATTGATTGCCTTTTGGAAAATATAATTTGTGTCGGCAGCAGCAACGGGGCGACGACGCAGGCGGCAAGCAGGCCAGTACGTACTTGCCGCCATGACCGTCAATCCATCAATAATGATTACTGACTATGGAGGCGGTATTCCACCAGACTAATTTTTGTCTGTGTCTGCATCATCGGTGCAGCAGGAGAAGCCTGATTCCGTCGATTGGAGTACCCGCATGAACCCGTCCGCCAGCCTGCCTTTTCCGTACAGTATCAAGCGCCATGCCGTCTCGGTTGCCCATTGCGACGACGAGCCGGTGAGTACGCCGGGATGCATCCAGAGCCACGGCATGTTGCTGGTGATGGATCCGGCAGCATTGATCGTGACCCAGGTCAGCGACAACTGCGCGCAGTGGACCAGCCGCCCGGTCGAGCAGGTGCTTGGCGTGGCGCTGGCAGAGGTGCTCGGTACGACGGCGGCGCAGCGCATCGCCCAGCTCGTCGGGATCGGTGGCCTCGAAGGCAATCCGACTTATGCCCTGACCGCGCGCGTACCGGGCATGCCGGCCGATGCCGAGCCGCTCGATATCAGCGTGCATCTGGCGGGCGGCGTGCTGATCGTCGAACTCGAACCCACCGGGCGCGATCGCCTCGGGCCGCTCTCCGAGCGCGATTACTATTCGCGCGTCAAGTCGACCATGGCACGCCTGCGTGCCAGCGTGTCACTGGCCGCGTTTTGCCAAGCCATCGCCGACGAAGTGCGCAGCACTACCGGGCTTGACCGGGCCATGGTGTACCGCTTCCATGCCGACGATTCCGGCGAGGTCGTGGCGGACGCACACCGGCCGGACCTGCACAGCTGGTTTGGCTTGCGCTATCCGGCCAGTGATATCCCGAAGCCGGCGCGCGAGATTTTCATGCGTATCGGCGTGCGTCCGCTGCCCGACGCCCGTGGCGAATTGTGCGAACTGGTGCCCTTGCTTAATCCGGTCTCCGGCGCACCGCTCGACATGACGCATTGCGCGTTGCGCGGTGCCTCGGTGATGTACACCGAATACCTGACCAACATGGGCGTGGCCGCCACGCTGACGATGCCTATCCTGCGCGACGGCGTGCTGT
Source organism: Oxalobacteraceae bacterium IMCC9480 (assembly GCA_000195205.2). Lineage (GTDB taxonomy): Bacteria > Pseudomonadota > Gammaproteobacteria > Burkholderiales > Burkholderiaceae_D > Actimicrobium. The sequence continues at coordinate 1,138 of AEPR01000505.1, forward strand.
GGGGGCTGATCGTCTGCCATCACTACACGCCGACGGTGATGCCGTATCACCAGCGCGCTGCCGCCGAATTCATCGGCCAGGTGGCTTCGCTTGAAATCACCGGTGCCGAAACCCGCGAGCATGCGCAGTACCAGGCCCGCATCGACGCGGTCCATCACGGCGTCATGACGCATGCGGCAATCCGCGGCGAAGTCACGGCAGTGATGGAGGCGTTCGATGCCTCCGAGCGCTGCGGTCTGCTCGATGGCATCGAGGCTGGCGGTGTCGCGCTGCGTCATCATGACCAGTGGCTCACGTCGGGGCAGACACCGTCCGTGCTGCAATTGCAGGTGCTGGCAGGCTGGGTGCACCAGCAGCTGGCGCGCGACGGCCATGGCGGCCAGCTGGTCGTCACCGGGGCGCTGGGCAGTCTGTTTGCGCCGGCGGCGCAGTATGCCGATGTCGCCAGCGGTATGCTGGCCATCGCGGTGTCGCGCTCGGTCCAGGGCGATCTGCTGCTCTGGTTCCGGCCGGAGCAGAAGCAGGTCTTCAACTGGAGCGGCAATCCCTACGACAAGCCGCTGACGACGGGGCCGAACGGCGCGCGCCTGACGCCACGGCACAGCTTTGATCTCTGGCAGGAAGAAGTGCGCGGACGCGCCATGCCATGGATGCCGGTCGAGATCGATGCAGCGCGCAAGTTGCGCCAATGGATCGCCGACATGGTCATCAGCCGGGCCGAACAGCTCGATAAAATCAATGGCGACCTGGTGCGCAGCAATGACGAACTCGATGCCTTTGCGTATGTGGCCGGGCATGACCTGAAAGAGCCCTTGCGCGGCATTTACAAGAATGCGTATTACCTGAAAGAAGAGGCCGATGCCGGCCGCCTGCTGGGAGAAGCCGGCAGCGAGCGTCTCGACACGGTCATGCGCCTGACGCTGCGCATGGATAACCTGCTCGACTCCTTGCTCAACTTTGCCCGCATCGGCCGGATCGGACTCGATTACGAGGAAGTCGACCTCGGCACGGTGGTGGCCGAGGCGCTCGACATGCTCGGTGCGCGCTTGTCCGTGAGCGGCCTCGAAGTGCGCATTCCCCGGTCGTTGCCGGTGCTGGCCTGCGACCGCGTGCGGGTGCGCGAAATCTTTGCCAACCTGATCTCGAATGCACTGAAGTACAACGACAAGGCGGCACCCTGGCTGGAGATCGGCTATCTGGATCGCGACGGCACCGCACCCTTAGTCTTTTTCGTGCGTGATAACGGCATCGGCATCGAGAGCCGGCATCATGACCGCGTGTTCGAGATCTTCAAGCGGCTGCATCCGCGCGATGCCTACGGCGGTGGTGCCGGTGCCGGCCTGGCAGTGGTACGCAAGCTGGTCGAGCAACACCACGGCCGCATCTGGTTTGATGCCGAACCGGGCATCGGTGCGACCTTTTATTTCACGCTGGAAGCGCCCGGCCCTGCCGCGATCCGGCATGCCCATGGATGAGCCAGCCATCCTGGTGGTTGATGATTCGGTCGATGATATCGAGACCGTGCACGTGGCCGCATCGCGCGCCGGCGTGACGCTACCTATCATCAGCGTGCTGGATGCAGATGCTGCCTTGCGCCGGCTCGATGGTGCCGCCGCCGGCACGTTTGCCTTCATGCTGCTGGACTTCAATTTGCCCGGTGTCGATGGCCTGACTTTCCTGCGCCAGGTGCGCCAGCATCCGGTCCATGCGCGCTTGCCGGTGGTGGTGCTGACGGCCAGCGTGAACCCGCGTGACCGCGCTGCTTTCCTTGCCGCCGGTGCCGATGCGTTCCATGTCAAGACGGTGCGCCTCGAAGAATGCCTGGCAACGCTGACGGCGATTTTCAAGCACTGGCCTGCGCCGGTTGCCGCCTCGTGACGCGCCCCTGGCGCATCCTGCTGGTCGATGACAATCCGGATGACCGGGCCGATGCCAAGGCAGCACTGCTCAAGGGATCCGGCCGACGCTACCAGTTCATCGAAGCGGCGCTAGCGCAGGAAGCGCTGGATTACTGCGCGCAGCAGCCCGCACCCGACTGCATGCTGCTCGATTTCGATTTGCCGGACGCTGATGCCTTTGAGCTGCTGGCGCGACTGCCGCGCGACAGCCATGGCATCACGCTGGTACCGGTGGTCATCCTGACCGGCTCGTCGCGCCAGTCACTGAGCCAGGAATTGCTGCGCGCCGGTGCCGAGGATTATGTCGGCAAGGCCTGGCTGGGCCCCGAAAGCCTGACGCGCGGCGTCGAGAACGCGGTCGAGCGCCACCTCATGAAGCGCGAGCTGTGGCGCGAGCGGGCCCGCCAGCAAGTCATCGCCGACATTGCGCAGGCCGCGACGGACGGTCCCGGCAATGCGATGGCAGCGCTGTTCGAGCGGGTGCGCGTGCTGGTGCAGGCTGATATTTTCCTGAGTCATGTGCTCGATATCGGCGTGCCGCCGATGTTGCGCCTGACCGCCGACGCCGGCATCGATGCCGCCACCCGGTTGCTGTACCTGTTGCTGGATCCGGTGACGAGCTTGTGCGGCAGCGTGATCGCGCACGGCAAGCCGGTGTTTCGCCACCACATGCGGGAGCACGACGAGGAAGCCACTGCTGTTCTGAAAAACATTGGCGTGCAGGCGTATGCCTCGTATCCCTTGCAAGTCGATGGCCGCGTCATTGGCACGCTGAGCTTTGGTTCGCGCACGCGCGTTGCGTTCGACGAGGACGAATGCGACTTCATGGGTACGGTGGCCAGCCAGGTCGGGGCGGCCTGGGAACGCCTTGATCTGCTGCGCAGCAAGGACAACGAATTGCGCAGCATGACCGACAATTCGCCCGATATCCTGACCCGCTTCGACCGGCAGTTGCGCCACGTCTTTATCAACGCCGCCATCACCCGCGTGACCGGCCACCCGCCGGCCTACTTCATTGGCAAGAGCAATCGCGAAGTCGGCATGCCGGAGGCCCTGTGCGTGCGCTGGGAACGGGCCATGCAGCATGTCTTTGCGACCGGCGAAGCGCAGCAGGTGTCGTTTGATTTTCAGGCCGTGACGGGGCTGCGTCACTTCGATTGCCAGTTGGTGGCCGAGCAGCGCGGCGATGGCCGGATCCTGCACATCCTCGGTGTCACGCATGACGTGACGGCGCGCCGCCAGCTCGACGAGCGGCGTGAAGAATTGCTCGAAGCCGAGCGCGCCGCCCGCATCGAGAGCGAACGCGTGGCGCTGATCAAGGATGAATTCCTGGCCACGCTGAGCCATGAATTGCGCACGCCGCTCTCAGCCATCATGGGCTGGGCCAGCCTGCTCAAGCGCGCGCCGCCCAGCCCCGAGCTGTACCGCAAGGGAATCGACGTGATCGCCCGCAATGCCACCGAACAGGCCGCGCTGATCGGCGACTTGCTCGATATGAACCGCATCCTGTCCGGCAAATTGCGCATGGAGAGCGAACTGGTCCATCTCGATGCGGTCGCCGCAGCGGCGATCGATACGCTGGCACCGGCGGCGCTGGCCAAGGGCATTGCGCTTGAGCTGGTGCTGGCACCGGCCGGACCGGTCAGGGTATTGGGCGATGGCGCGCGCTTGCAGCAAGTGCTGTGGAACCTGCTGGCCAACGGCGTGAAATTCACCGCCAGCGGCGGTGTCGTCACGCTCGCCATCGACGAGCGTGACGACCTGGTGGTGGCGACGGTGACTGACAACGGCAATGGCATCGAGGCGGGCTTTTTGCCCTTCCTGTTCGATCGTTTCAGCCAGAGCGACGGCAGCGCGGCGCGGGTGCATGGCGGTCTCGGACTGGGTTTGTCTATCGTCAAGAATTTGCTGGAGTTGCACGGCGGGACCGTCAGCGCCAGCAGCGGCGGGGCCGGCCGGGGTGCCTGCTTTACGGTGCTGTTGCCGCGCGCGCCGGACGGGCCGCTGCCGCGCATGGTGCCGGTCGCCATGCCCGAGACGCTGCCGGAGGTATTGGTGACTGGTCCGGTGAGTGTCGATGACAGCAACGCGCTGCGTGGCATGGCGGTCTTGCTGGTCGATGACAATCCGGATGTGCTCGAACTCGGCCGTCGTTTGCTGACCGAGCATGGTGCGCTGGTCACGACCGCGCAGAGTGCCGATGAAGCGTTGGTGCAGATTCGCCGGCAGGTACCCGACATCCTGCTTAGCGATATCGGCATGCCGGGCACCGACGGCTATCAGCTCATCGAGCTGGTGCGCACCGGCATGGGACTGGGCGCGGCGCAATTGCCGGCCGTGGCCGTCACCGCCTATGCCCGCGCCCAGGATCACGCCCGTGCGCTGCAGGCGGGCTATCAGGCCTGCATCGACAAGCCGATCCGGCCCCAGTTGCTGATCCGGACCTTGCTGGACTTGGCGGTGGTCAAGGCTGCCGGCACGTATCCAGATGGCGGCTGATGCCTTCGAAGAGGGCCACTGCGGTGGCCACTGCGGACGGATATTCGGCCGACGGGCAGCGTTGCTCGGCGTTTTCCAGGAACGCTAGCCAGCGCGGGCGGACCTGCTCGCCATACACCGTATAAAACTGCATCGGTAAGTCGCCGGCACCTTGCTGGCGCAGCCGCGCCGCGATGAACTGGCCACCCAGCGTCGCGCCCTCCAGCGTGTACAGCATGCCGAACAGCGCACCGGTGCCGTCGATGGCCGGCAGGGGCACCGTCACCGCGACCGCTTGCCGGCCCAGCGCCGCCAGATCGGCCTCGAGAGCCGGCAGCTTGCGCCGCGACGCGTAATCAAATAGTTCGGGAGAGCGCGCCAGATAGGTCAGCAAGGCCGCTTCGGTAGTCGCATAGATCCCATGCATGGCCGCCAGCGCGTCGCCGTACTCGTCGCGGCTGACGTCCGGCGCCAGCAGGCGCGCCATCAGCGGATGGTGATCGAGGGCATGGTGCGGCTCTTTGGTGGCGAGGCGCAGTTGCTGGTGCAGCGTGGACGGTGTCGGAGCAGGCATCGTGATCTGGTCGGGAAGGTTTTTTCCTGCATCGTACAGCACAGCCAATTTCAGGCCGGCATTCAGCGGTTTTATTCTTTGTCATTTGCGGGTTGTGGTCGTCGGCAGCGCATTCGGTGCAATGCCCTTCGGT
>AEPR01000504.1 GCA_000195205.2 Oxalobacteraceae bacterium IMCC9480
AAATAAAACCCTTACAGGCGCTTGTCGCCGGCGGATTTTAACAGCGCATTGGCGTCGCGATCGCTTTATCGACGTCCCGTATGACAGGTCATCAAGCTGACATAAAACACCCGCAGCCAGTCAGGAATGCGAGGGAACTTTTCGCATTGTGGTATAACCGTCCGCATCCCATTCGCCACGAAAACGTCATGACCACGACAGCGCATCCAGAGACAGACAAAACGTCCATCCAGGTTATCGAACGCCTGACCTCGCTGCTTGATGCACTGGCCCGCTATCCGGATCCGGTCAGCCTGAAGCAGCTCTCGGCCGACACCGGCCTGCATCCATCCACCGCCCATCGCATCCTGAACGACCTCGTGCTCAAGCGCTTCGTCGAACGGGCCGAACCAGGTGCCTATCGCCTCGGCATGCGCTTGCTGGAATTGGGCAATGTCGTCAAGAGCCGGCTGAACGTGCGCGAAGCGGCGGTCGACTTCATGCGGGCGCTGCACCGCAAGACCTTCCAGACCGTCAACCTGTCGGTGCGCCAGGGCGATGAAATCGTTTATATCGATCGGGCTTTTTCGGAGCGTTCGGGCATGCAGGTGGTGCGCGCCATCGGCGGTCGTGCGCCGCTGCACCTGACCTCGACCGGCAAGCTGTTCCTGTCGGTGGATGATCCCAAGTCCGTGCGCTCGTACGCAACCCGCACCGGCCTGTCGGGACACAACAAGAATTCGATCACCGAACTGACGACGCTGGAACGCGAACTCAGTCTGGTGCGGGCGCGCGGCTTTGCGCGTGATAACGAAGAACTCGAACTGGGCGTGCGCTGCATGGCCGCCGGCATCCGCGATGACTCGGGTCGCCTGATTGCAGGCCTGTCGATTTCAGCACCGGCCGATCGCTTGCAGGAAGAATGGCTGGAAGACTTGATGCTGACCGTCAACCAGATTTCGGCCGTGCTGGGGTACTCGGCGCAAGAGGCGTAACAAGACACGAATGCCGGCCGGCAGACAAGGCCACCGACGCGATAGCACTACGCAATAAAAAACGGACCAAGGTCCGTTTTTTTATTGCCCGCGCATCATCAGTCAGATCAGCTATGCACCAGCGGCAAGTTGCGTGCAGTTGGTGCCGCCAGCGGATTGGTCAGGTTTTCCGGCTTCAGCGCTTCGATCCATTTGCGGATCCGGCCGGCGTCGGCGGTACGTGATTGCTTGCCCTTCGAGTCAAGGAACACCATCACGATGGGACGGCCTTCGATATTCGTCAGCATCACCATGCAACGACCTGCTTCGTTGATGTAGCCGGTCTTTTGCAAGTCGATATCCCAGGCCGGATTGCCGACCAGATGATTGGAGTTCGAATATTGCAGCGCCCCGCTGCCCGGCTTGACCACGTATTTGGTATCGGTCGAATACTGGCCGATGATCTGGTGCTGGCGCGCCGCGATGACCAGTTTGGCCAGATCCTGGGCGCTGGCGACGTTGTGGCTGGACAGTCCGGTTGAATCGACATAGCGGGTATCGTTCATGCCCAGCGACTTGGCCTTGGCATTCATCGCGCCGACAAACGCCGGCAAGCCGCCCGGGTAATTGCGGCCCAGTGCCGATGCGGCGCGATTCTCGGAACTCATCAGGGCGATGTGCAGCATGTTCGAGCGCGACAGGATGGAGCCGACCCGCAAGCGCGACGACGAATTTTTTTCACGGTCAATGTCGTCGCTGGTGACTTCGATCATTTCATCCATGTTCTGGTTCGACTCGACGACGACCATGCTGGTCATCAGCTTGGTGATCGAGGCGATCGGCAAGGCAACGTTGGAGTTTTTTTCGAACAGGACTTTCGAATTCGATTGATCCATCACCAGCGCGACATTCGATTTCAGGTCGAGCGCATCACGGGTCAGGTTCAGGCCGGCCAGATCACCGGCGCTGACGACGGCTGGCACTACGGCAATCGCTGCGCGGTTGCGGCTAACGTGCTTGGACTTGGCTGCGGCGTGCCGGCGCGTTGATTTCTTGGCGGTGGATTTTTTAGCGTGTTTTTTTGCGGACGCCGATCGCTCCGGCTTGTCTGCAGCATTTGCCGCGGTGCCCGTAGACAGGAAAAACGAACACATCAACAAAATTACAAAGACGGACTTGGACATCAGGGCTCCCGGGCGTGGGCAAAAAGGATCGCCTTGCAGTGTAGCAAAAAGAAGTACAACTACAAGGAAATTAACGACTTAGCGCTTGTTTTTAACTTAATTTCGACCCAAGAATAGTAATTTGCCAATACTTAGTGCCTGTCAGTAACCGGCAAAAACCAACTTGCTTTAAAAAATAACTACTCCGCCAGAAAGCGGACGAAACCGGCAACCGGTTCGCGCTCGGTGATGAGCGAATTCTCGATTTTACTGTTATCGGCGTACCCGAGCGACATGCCGCAGACAAGCATTTCGTTGTCAGGCAGTTGCAGCACCTCGGCAATGACCTTGTGATATTGCGTGAATGCGGCCTGCGGACAGGTATCTAGACCACGACCACGCGCGGCAATCATCACGTTTTGCAGGAACATGCCGTAGTCCAGCCATGAACCCAGTTCCAGACTGCGATCGATCGTAAACATCAGCCCGACCGGCGCATCGAAAAACGCGTAATTGCGACCGTGCTGCGCGTGCATGCCGGCCTTATTGTCGCGCGTCAGGGCGAGCAAGGCATACAGATCCCAGCCGACTTTGCGACGCCGGTCAATGAATGGCGAATTCCATTTCAGCGGGTAGTAGTTGTATTCCTGGACGTACTTGGTCGCCCCGTCAGGATCGTTGTGCGCTGCGAGTACCGCCGCCGACAGGCGCTGCTTGATGGCACCGGTCAGCACATAGACTTTCCATGGCTGGGTATTGGTGCCGGAGGGCGCACGGGCTGCGACTTCAAGCAACTGTTCGATTTCTTCAGCGCTGACCGGATCCGGCAGGAACGCCCTGATCGAGTGGCGGGAAATAATGGCGTCATCAACATGCTGCTGCTGCGGTGTCTGGATCATGGCGGGCTCGTGGAAAGGGAAGGAAGCTGTAAGGATTGGAGCAATGTCCGCATCACTGCGGGAATGGGGGTCGCAAGACGGCTGGCGCGCTCCACGCAAACATGGACCATGTGTCCCTGGGCGGCAGCGCGTTCGTCGTCGTTGCAAAAAATGGCGACCTCGTAGCGGATGCTGGAATTGCCCAGCGTCGCCACGCGCAGCGCGGCCGTGATCCGGTCCGGAAAGGCCACCGGTGCAAAGTAGGTGCATGCCGATTCGATCACCAGCGCAATGACCGGGCTGTGCACGATATCAAGCACGCCGCCCGAAATCAGCAACTCGTTGACGATGGTATCGAACCAGTTGTAATAGACCACGTTGTTGACGTGACCGTAGGCATCGTTATCGAGCCAGCGTGTCGTGATCGGATGGAAGTGCGCGTAGTCAGCGCGCTGGTGCGCTACGGGCCGCATTATTTCTTCACCACGAAGATGACACCCGTCACCGCCACCAGCATGCCGACCAGACCGACCCAGCTGAACTGCTCCCCAAACGCCAGCCATGCCATCAGTGCGGTGGTCGGCGGCGTCAGATACAGCAAGCTCGTCACGCTGGTGGCAGCGCTTTTGCGGATCAGCGAAAACAGCAGGAAGATCGCGCCGATCGACAGCGCCAGGATAGACCACAGCAACGCCCCGATGAAGCTGGGCGTCCACTGCACCGCTTCAAGCGCCGGCGAAAAACCTTCGAACAGGATCGCGAACGGCAGCACCACGGCAGCCGACGCCGCGAACTGGATGATCGTGCCGGTGCGTAAATCGAAGTGGGCGCAATAGCGCTTCTGGTATAGCGTGCCGGCCGTAATCGACAGCAGCGCCATCAGGCACAACAGGATGGCGTCGGTCGACAGGCCGATCAGGCTGATCTTGTTGGCCACCACCAGCGCTACGCCGCACAGGCCCAGCGCCAGCCCGATCCACTGCTTGCCGCGTACCGATTCGCCGATCAGCGGCGCGGCAAACGCGGTCAGTACCGGCTGCATGCCGACGATCAGTGCCGACAAGCCGGCCGGCATGCCCAGCTTGATCGCACACCAGACACCGGCCAGATAGCCGGCCTGCACCAGAACGCCGGCCAGCGCGACATGCCCGACGCGGCCGGTCGGCCATGGCGCGCGCAGGATCAGCACCAGCGGCAACAGCACCAGCAGCACGCCGGCAAAGCGCAACAGCAAAAAAGTCAGCGGTGGCGCGTACGGCAGACCAAACTTGGCAACGATAAAACCGGTGCTCCAGAGCAGCACGAACAGCCACGGCATCGCCGCCAGATAAGGTGACGGGCGCGTTGCCGCCAGCGCAGAAGTAGCCATTCGATTCATCGTGTCGGGGTCGCCAGCATGGCGGGTGGCAT
>AEPR01000503.1 GCA_000195205.2 Oxalobacteraceae bacterium IMCC9480
TGTCCAACCGCTACGGCCACACACCGCTGGAAATAGGCGAAGTGCATGTTGCTGCATCGCTGTCTGGAGCAGGCACCGTGGAGGGCAGCGATAAATTGGTCACATTCGCAGGGAGGCGCACTCTACATATTGCACCCGGAGGCTCAGCCGTTGGCGACCCGCTGGTCTTCGACGCGCAGCCGCTTTCCCGCCTCGCCGTCACGGTTTATTTTCCGCGCGAAACAGCGTTGACTACCTTTCATTGGGGTAGCCAGCAAACCGGTTTCGTCGCCACCGGCAACCTGACTTCAGCACTGACACTCGACAAGGCGACCGCGTTTCAGGGGCGGGCCTTCGTGAGTGCGGTGCAGGTTGCGGCGTCTGAGCGTCAGCGGGGCGTGATTGTGTTGGGTGACTCAATTACTGATGGCAATGGATCCACCCCGGATAGCAACCGGCGATGGCCGGATTATCTGGCCCGTCTCACCAGTGGCAGCGGTATTGCGGTAGCCAATGCCGGCATCTCCGGCGCACGCTTGCTGCGCGATGGCATGGGAGTCAAGGCGAGTGCGCGTTTCGACGACGACGTGCTGGATCAACCGGGCGTCACCAGCGTGGTAGTCGCGTTGGGTGTCAACGATATATGCTGGCCAGGCACACCGTTTGCGCCGGCCGAAATACGTCCGACGGTCGCGGACTTGATCACCGGTTATCGCCAGTTGATATCCGCCGCCCGCGCCCGGCATGTGCGCATCATCGGCGCGACGATCACACCGTTCCAGGGTGCTCTTCCCGACACGCCATTCGCTGGCCTGTACGACACGCCAGCCAAGGAAGCACTCCGGCAGCAGGTCAACCTCTGGATCCGTGACAGCGGTGCCTTTGACGCCGTCGTCGACTTCGATGCCGTAGTGCGCGATCCCCGCCAACCAGCACGCCTGCTTGCCAAATTTGACTCGGGCGACCATTTGCATCCGGGCGATGCCGGCTATGCGGCAATGGCCGGCGCACTCAACACCGATATCCTGTTCGGACGATGAGACGCCCTGCCGCATCAATCTGATTTGCCGATGTGATGAGACAGCTGCGGTTTCATTTGCAGTGAGTCAGAGCCCGAAAGCGCTTCGAATGCTGGAACTGAATAGTCATTTTTATTGACTCGACGGGTGGGAATTCCGTCATCCTGACACGCATAACACATCGCATTTATATTTCCGCCGGTTGTCCTATTCCGGGCACGCCCTCCCCCTCTGATCGCCTTCGCCTGTCCTGGCTGGATCATCCGGCATGTATTAGCGTGACCTCCGGCCCGGCGGTCTTGAAAGGTATGTGCGTTACCGAACCAACTATTTTTGACGTCCCTATCAATATGTGATCTCTATTTCATCATTGCGGGGTAAAAATTAACTATGAAGTCCGGGTTGCTCAGGGCTTGTGCAAGAACGAGATCATAAAATCCAGTCCGGCGCGCGGCCGGATTTGTCGACGACATCAGAAACCGCAATAATCGATTAAAAGGAAATTCACATGTACATTGGCCTCGGAACTATCGTATTAATTATTGTCCTGGTCCTCATTTTTAATTAAAGAGCCACCGTTGTAATTGATTTATGTGTGCAGGCCTATTGGGAGCGTGCCGAATGGCTTGGCGTGACACTAGCCACCTGCCCGCAATCGACATAAATTTATATAGAAATCGAAGTAAAAGTAAATGCCGGTCACTACAAACCGATTTACTAAGTCACTGTGTAAATAACTGAATGTCATTCGACCTCTTCCGATCTTAAAATTGAACAAATGTCCAAGGCGAAGTTCGACGTCGCAGGCCAATTGTTCCTGCAGGTTGACCAGATAACTCCTCACTCCACAAGAATAATATCGGGCCGCACCTAACCGGATGCCAGTGCCAGGCGCGCCCCTTCGTCCAGGTATGCCGGAACGAAATTCCCTCGTACCGACGCGAATAGCGCATCGCATTTATACTTCGGCCGGTCGCCTTATTCCTGGCACGCCCTCCCCTCTGATCGCCTTCACCAGAAAGACATCCATGACCGATTTAATCCAGAAACTGCACTGGCGCTATGCGGCGAAAAAACTGAACCCGGCAAAAAAAGTTTCGCAGGAAAAGGTAGACCGCATTATCGAAGCAGTGCGCCTGACCGCCAGCTCGAGCGGCCTGCAACCGTATCAACTTTTTGTCGTCACGAATCCGGCCTTGCTCGAACAAATCAAGGCCGTCGCTTGGAACCAGGCACAGGTTACCGATTGCTCCCATCTGCTGGTATTTGCTGCATGGGACAACTACACGGCAGAGCGCATCAACATGATGTTTGACCTGACCAACGAAGTGCGCGGCTTCAAGAACGAAGGCTGGGAAAGCTATCGCCAGTCCTTGCTCAACAGCTATCCGCAGCGTGACGCCGACGTCAACTATGAGCACGCGGCCAGGCAAGCTTATATCGGCCTCGGTTCAGCGCTGATCGCCGCCGCGTATGAAGAGGTCGACAGTACCCCGATGGAAGGCTTCAATCCGGCAGCCGTCGATGAGATTCTTGGCTTGACTGCACGGAACCTGCGCAGCGTCATCCTGTTGCCCTTGGGCTATCGGGAAGAGGCACAGGACTGGCTAGTGAATTTGAAAAAAATCCGTCGGCCACAGGAGACCTTCGTCACCGAAATGAAGTAATTTTTTTCGGTGCCACCAGCGGTAAACCCGGACATAACGCGTAATCCGGTACGCACGCGTG
>AEPR01000502.1 GCA_000195205.2 Oxalobacteraceae bacterium IMCC9480
CCACCGCCGCCATCGACCTGAGCGGTAACGCACTGGCCGGAAATCAAGGTGCATTGCCGGCCGCCAGCAATTACGCCTGGCGTTTTACCGCCGCCGCTGCCGCAACGGCCGGCAATCCGGTCGTCAGCTCGACCAGTCCGCTGGCCGATGCCACCGGCGTGTGTCCGGCCACAGCAATCACTGCCCGTTTCACGGTGCCTTCCGGCCAGGAAATGGATCCGTCCAGCATCAATGCCAGCACCTTCACGGTGACCGGCCCGTCTGCGGTGAAGGCCGCGTCGGTGACGCTCGATGATGCCACCGGCACCATCGCCCCCTTCACGCCAGCCAGTGCACTGACTGCCGGCACCACGTACACGGCAACCCTCAAAGGCGGCAGCGCCGGCGTGCGCGACCTGACATCACCGGGTAACACGATGAGCAGCGATGTCAGCTGGCGCTTCACGGCCGGTACGACCAGCGCCAGCTGCCAGGCAGGCGCGCTGACACCGGGCCAGTTCCCCTTGGGTGCGGCAGTCACCTTTGGCACGTTTGGCGGTTCTGCAGGCGTGACCAACATGGGCATCCTGACGCTGATCAATGGCGACATCGGCACCACCGCGATCTCGACCTCCGTCACCGGCCTGCATGATGCCGGCCCGGGCTGCACGTACACCGAAACCGGTAGCAATGCCGGCTTCGTCAATGGCCTGATCTATACCGCCGCACCGCCACCGACGGCGGCCTGCCCGTCCGAAGGCAATGCCACCACGTTCGCCATTGCCACCAGGGTCCGTGCCGATGCGCTGACCTTGTACAACGCGCTGGCGGCCTTGCCTGCCGGTAGCGATCCGGGTGCCGGCAGCCTGTCCGGCCTGGTACTGGCACCGGGCGTCTACACCGCGGCATCGGGTTCGTTCAAGCTGCAGGGCAGCGACCTGACCCTCGATGCGCAGGGCAATCCGAATGCGGTGTTCGTGTTCCAGATGGCCAGTTCGCTGACCGTCGGTGGTCCGGGTGCGGCCTTCCCGCGCAACATCATTCTGGTTGGCGGCGCGCAAGCCAAGAACGTGTTCTGGCAGGTCGGTAGTGCCGCCACCATCAATGCCGCCGGTGGTGGCACGATGGTCGGCACCATCGTCTCGCAGGCCGGTTCGGCCTTCTCGACCGCCGGCAATGTCGACCTCCTGACCCTGAACGGCCGCGCCTTGTCGCTGGGCGCGTCGGTAACGCTGGTCAACACCGTCATCAACGTACCGGCTCCCTGATACCGCACGGGCATTTCAATCTATTGCAGGAGAAACACATGCACTCATTCAAAGTCGCGGGCAGTGCCGGACTCGTCGCACTGACAGTCCTTGCCAGCCCGCTGGCACTGGCTGACGATACCGGCTGGTATGGCGGACTCAATGCAGGACGCGCACGCGCCAGCATCGATGACCAGCGCATCACCAGCGGGCTGCTCGGCAGCGGATTCGCCACCAGTGCCATCGTCGATGACAACAGCGCCACCGGCTTCAAGGTGTTTGGCGGCTACCAGTTCAACCGCAATTTCGCGCTCGAAGGCGGTTATTTCGACCTCGGCCGCTTCGGCTACCGTGCCACCACGGTGCCGGCCGGCACCCTCGATGGCACCATCCGCCTGAAGGTCTTGAACCTTGACACCGTCGGCATCCTGCCAATCACCGACAAGCTGTCGGCCTTTGGCCGGATCGGTATCAACTACGCCGATGCACGCGACCGCTTCAGCGGTAGCGGCGCGGTCAACGTGCTCGATACCGCGCCGCAAAAGCGCGACACCAACATCAAGTTCGGCCTCGGCCTGCAATATGCGGTCACCGATGCGCTCAACCTGCGTGTCGAGGCCGAGCGCTACCGGATCAACGATGCCATCGGCAATCGTGGCGATGTTGACCTGGTATCGGTCGGACTGGTCTATCGTTTCGGCGACAAGTCCAGTGCGCCGGTGCCGCGCGCGGCCGCGCCGGTCGCTTATCTGCCGCCGCCGGTGGCGGTGG